>CALLQM010000248.1 GCA_938014855.1 uncultured Clostridia bacterium
CGCACCGCTTGCTGACCGTATCCGTCCGCAGACGCTGGATGATGTGGTAGGGCAAAAACATCTTTTGGGGAAAGACCGTGTTCTGCGCCGTATGGTGGAGACCGGAAACATCCCGAATCTGATCTTTTATGGCCCATCTGGTGTGGGAAAAACCACGGTTGCATCCATTATTGCAAAACAAGCCGGTAAAAAACTTTATAAATTAAATGGTACAACCGCCTCCACTTCCGATATTCGCGACGTGGTCAATCAACTTGACACATTTGACGGCCTAGGCGGGGTCATCCTCTATTTGGATGAGATCCAGTATCTCAACAAAAAACAGCAGCAGACCCTGCTCGAATTTATCGAAAATGGTTCAATCACGCTGATCGCATCCACAACAGAAAATCCTTATTTCTATGTCTATAACGCAATTCTTTCCCGGAGCACGGTGTTTGAATTCCAGCCTGTCCAGTCAGAAGATGTGCTGCAGGCGGTACGCCGCGGCTTTAAGATCGCCAAAGAATATTTTGGTGCGGAGTTTCGCGTGGAGGACGGGGTGGAGGAGCATATCGCGGCCGCATGCGGCGGGGATGTGCGCAAGGCAATCAATGCCGTTGAGATGCTTGCCCTAGCCTCTGCAGGCGGGCAGGTCACGATGGAGGACGCCAAACAGGTGGCGCAGAAAAGTTCGATGCGTTACGACCGCGACGGCGACGCCCATTATGACATCCTTTCTGCATTCCAGAAATCCATCCGGGGTTCGGATGAAAACGCAGGTCTGCACTATCTGGCGCGGCTCTTGGAGGCGGGAGATTTAATATCGCCCTGCCGCCGCCTGCTGGTCATTGCGTGCGAGGATGTTGGGCTTGCGTACCCGCAGTCGGTTTCGATTGTGAAATCCTGCGTGGATACCGCTATGCAGCTCGGCCTGCCGGAAGCCCGCATCCCGCTGGCGGAGGCTGTGAGCCTGCTTTGCACCAGCCCCAAATCCAATTCTGCCATCTGGGCGATCGATGCGGCAATGGCCGATGTGCGAAACGGCAAGGCGGGCGAGATTCCTGCCCATCTGCGCGACGGACATTACAGCGGCGCCCAAAAGCTGGGGCATGCGCTCGATTATCGGTATGCCCATGATTATCCCAACCATTATGTCACACAGCAGTATTTACCCGACGCGTTAAAAGACTGCGTTTACTATCAATTCGGCGGCAATAAGCTGGAGTCTGTGGCAAAGGCTTACCG
>CALLQM010000249.1 GCA_938014855.1 uncultured Clostridia bacterium
TGTAAAAAAAGATCGTATTCAAAAAAATAAGAATCAGATAAATCCAGCCTAAAGTACGAACAGCAATTACAAATGATTTACGGTTGATATGTTTCATTGCTACCTTCTCGATTCTTTCATTCATAAAACGGCCGCTGTTTCTCACAGCGGCCGTCGTTTAGCATTTATGCGTAGGGATTGATCGTTATCGTTGTACGCTCCGATTTGGCGGCGATGCCTGCCTCATAAGGCGTAATGTACGCGCTTTCGGAAACAAACTCGCCGGGGAGCATACAGCTCACAAAATAGGTAAACGTATAGACATTTGGGTCCTCGTTCTCGTAACCGTTAAACGGTTCATCTACTTCGTAGCCGCCTTCAGAAGACACGTTCGCGATTGGTTTCGGACGCTGGCTCTGATCGCGGTAGAGATAGCCGCGCACCGTCTGTCCATCCTGTTCCATTGTGCTCCAGCACCATTTCAGCCAAGGATTAAATTTCCCCTCAACAGGCAGATACCGCATACCGGACGGAATTTGGTCGGTAATTAAATAACATCCGGATGGTGCATCCTCCGAGAAAGTCACGGTCAAATCTACGCGCACCTTTCCGCTCACCTGAAACTCCTCCGTCGGTGTATACGACTTGGTGATGGTCAGCTTATTGGTTGGTGCGACTTCCATTTCATCGGTATAAACCGTATGGTTGACAGCGGCAGACAAGTTCCCGGACAAACTCTTAAACTGCACGTTTTGGAACGCCTGTGCATTCAGGCTCAGCGTTTTAACTCCTCGGCCGTCCAACACTTCCTCTGTCGTTTCCCCATCCAGTGTATAGCTGAATTTTCCGGCTTTTTCACCGTAAGGAATTGAGAAATGTTCCAAATAGGTTAGCATTTCCAAATTGGTCAGCGTGGTAAAGCTGACGGAACGTTCGTTATTCTGCGCATTCAAATACCGCATTAGCGCGTCGGCATCCGGATTGCTGGTGATCGAAGTGAGCATCAGCGCCGCCGCCGTATTTTGCAGTTGTTCATCATTGGTCGCACCAATTACATAGCGCAGATTTGTTTCGGTTTTCACATCTCCTGCTTCTTTGATTTCAGCGTAGACCTGTTCGGCGCTTGTAAAGTCGCCGAGCTTTGCAAGCCCGCATCCGAGATACAGCTTTTGAGCAGTTGTAAGCGTGGTATCCTCCTTGAGCATGCGGGTCATATCTAACAGCACCGGTGATTTTGCCGCGGCCAGCCCAACATAGGCCATCACGCGGTCGTTCGGCGTCGATGCCGCATCGGCAAGAACCCCTTGCAGATACTGGGCCGCCGCCTGCTGGCTGATCAGCTGGGGCGCCGCAATCAGCATTTTTGCGGTCAATTCGGCGTTCCCTTCACCCAGCGGCAGCAGCTTGACTCCGCCCTCTCCATCTACATCCTGAATCGAATCCAGCCGTGCATCCTTGCGGACATTGATTTGTTCGTCTTGCGGGAGCAGATCATTATAAAGCACCTGCGCACGGTAAACAGCAGCCAACACTTCGGTGCGGGAACCGCTCTGTTCACTCAGACGGTGCAGTCCATCCATAAACGCAGTCATCCGCTCGTCATAGATGGTCATGGTCACCGGATAACGCACACTGGAAAGTGTTCGTACCTCTTTGAGCGGTACGGTATCGATTTGAGAGACCGTCATTGCATGCTTGACAACCGAAAACGGCAGTTTAACCATATCGTGATGATCGCCGAATCTTCCGTCAATGAGCATTGAATAACTGCCAACTTCATATTTTCCAAAATTCACGGATGTGCGTTCGCCGGCTTTGCCCGAAGCGGTGAGCTGATCGATCTGTGCGTTGTTAGCATCAAATATGGTAACTGTATAATTTACGGTATCTTCCGGTTTTACCGCAGTGCCGACACTGCCCACCGAAATGGCCACATCATCGCCATCCAAATAAGAATTGGTATACAGCGGACGCAGATAAAATGGAAGGGTCGCGATTGTATTCGAAACCGAATTTCCGGCTTTTAAATCAGGCGTAACCGCCACGGCTGTGATGCGCCACGAAGTCACATTGTCCGGCAAAGGCAGTTCGACCTCTGCTTTGCCGCTTTCATCAACCGTCACGGTTTGGAACAGCGCGGTATCCACAAAATCTTCGCGGATTTGATCGCCGTCTCCGCCACCGCCGCCGCGTCCGCCTGTGGCAAGTTCCGCTTTTTCCAAATCGTATTCTTTATAGGAAACCGAACGGGAAATCATCGGATAAAATACCTGCTGATAGATCTGCTGAGCAATGTCCAATTCCTGCGGAGCAATATCGAACACCGCTTCGTCGACCACGCCGATGCATACACTGGCGGCAGTCGGTTTGCCAGTTGCTTTTTCGGTAACAGACAGAGAAACGGTTGCCGTATCACCCGGACGGTACCGATCCTGCTCGGTTCTTGTCTGTACATTTAGCAGTTTGCTGTCGTACTGATAGGATACATTATAGTTTTCAATTTTATAAATATGGCGCCCATCGAAGTAGGCTCCGGTAAACACAACGTTCGGCAGATAATCTTCGGTCATGGTCAGTTCCAGTTGATCCTCGCGGGTAATCACGTTGCTGAGCATTTTGCTTTGCACGGTGGTGCACAGCATACTGCCCACGTTTTCCACCTTGGTGTTATTTTTATAAAGTCCAAGTGTAATCGGTTCATCCAGCGCAAACGCATTGCGTCTGCCCGAATCGGTAAAGTCTATGACGCTGGGATCTGTTTGAACGGTATTGTCGACAAACGAGTAAGTATTTGGCTCATTTATTTCGTTGCTGAAAACCCTGCCTGGGTATCCAATTGCCGATACATGCCCAACGATGCCGCCGCTGAACTGTGCCTCATACCAATAGTACAGCCCTTTTTCATTTTCACACGGTACATCATCAAAGACAACGGTTCCGTTGGAGGTGTACCCATTTAGCACTTTAACAACCGATTTTTGAAATTCTCCGCGGTAGCGCTGAACGGTGCGCTTATTAACCGGATCATAATAGCTTCCTATTGGAATCTGCACAAATTCGGACTTATGTACCAGCACCGAAACCGGAAGATTGACCGGCGCCCCTTTCAGGCGGTCAAATTCGGTCTGCCCGGTGGGCATCCTCGGCTGAATGGAATTTCCATCCTCTACTTTAGAAGCATCCATCTGCGCGGTGCGAACTGTCAGCGTTTTAGATTCCTTGTCCGCGCTCACCTGTGCCGCCGTTTTGGAAGGCAGTGCATAAAACGTTCCGTAGGAATTGATCTGCACATCTTCCGGATCAGCCGAACTGACCCAATAAGAAATGGTCTGCGGTTTCCAACCCATCATCCCGTTGGAATCCCGCATTTTGGCGGTATTCATCATCCCGCGGACGGTTGCCTTCCCGGCCGCGTCCAGTTTGATTTGAGCGTTACTGCCGGAAGAACCGAAATCCATAGCATAGCAGTCAATCTGCAGATTCGCTCCCGCAACCGGTGTTCCGTCATAGAATGTTGCGGAAACTTCCATCTCAATCGTCTCGTTATAATAATAAACGTCTTTTTTTGTTTTGACATCAATAAAGTACGCAGGTTTTGTATAATCACAGATTTCGAAACTATTGGACGTATACATCCCCTCTGTCCCATCCGTAATATCCAGGCTGTACCAACTTTTATTGACACCGTTATACGGCAGTTCCCCGGAAAACGTGCCGTCTTCGTTTACATCCACTTTGATTTTGTAAAAATCGGACGTCCAGCTGTTTAACTGGGCGTATACGGATGTTGGCAGTGAATTGGTCATATGCCGCGGCTTTACAACGCCCCAAAAATGGATGGTATCATCCGGCCGATACACCTCCCGATCGGTGTATAGCGCGGTATAAAACTGCTCATTCAGCGGGGTTTCTTTCTCCTCGGAAAGCTGTAGTTCCTCCACATAAGTCGGCGAACCGTCCCGCAGAATCTGAAGCTGAGCGGACTGCATTTCCTCTGTAAGCAGGCGCGCCGTTCCATCATCCTGTGTGGTCGCTTCCAGCTTTTCGCCGGTTTTCGGATCGGTCAGTGTCAGCGTCAACCCGGACAGCGCCCCGCCTGATGACGGGTCATTGACCCATACCAGCGTATCGCCGTTCACCGATTGCGTATAAACCGCAAGGTTACGGATCTGCATTAATTTCTGCACAAACTGCGGATATCCTTCCGAATCTTCCCCCGTAATGGTCACCACATAATAACCTTCCTGCAGGTCGTCCGGCAAAACCGCATAGTAACTGCCCCAGCCACGGTCTCCTTGGTGGAGAAGCTCTCCCTGATAGCTGACAACCTCTTCTAATCCGGTGGTGTCCACTTGATAGTCACTGCGCACGCCATAGCGCTGTGCGTAAAATTCTTCCCGTTTGCTCAGTTCCTGAATGTACGCCTGCACATCCGGAAATTGATGCATCTTAACATCAAATTCCACCCCATCCACATCACTGCCGGAGCTTAGCTCCACGACCAGCGGGTCACCGGGCAGGAACGTTTCGGAAAATTCTTCGGTGCGAAGCCGCGTATAATCCCATTTGTCCTGCCCTGCACTGGTGGTTTCAAAAGAAAATGTATAATCTTCCTGCAAGGTCGTACCGTTTGGCGCAGGAAGTCCCGCTTTCAACTTAACACGATAAATACTGTTTTCAGTCAGCGGAGCGGACGGAATAAATGTGGTCGTATAATCGCTGACTTCGAATGTTCCGGCTACCGCCGGCAGAATTTCAAAATAATCCGCAATCTCAACATCGATGGTATTAAACGTAAATTCGATTCCCGTATTTGTATCTACATACGTGCTTTCATCCTGCGGATAACTGCTGTTCACCAATAAATCGCTTTTCGTTTGAAACGCAAACGACTGCATAATCTCTTGCTTTTCATTTAGAATGCGAAACGTATAAACCATATTGGTTTTCAGCGGTTCAGACGGTGTAATCACCCATGATTTTCCGGAACCTTCGACCGTATAGTCCAAATGCGGTTCCACCTGCAAAAGATCAGACAGCTGTTCCTGCTTGATGCGAAAATCGCTGGTAAGCGTAAAGGAACTGTCCGATTCGATTCCCTGCTCGGTTTGTGCAGTAGGTGCCATCGCTATAGACTCGTACAGCTCATTGCCTACCGGACGAGACAGGAGCGCCGCCGCACCCGCCGCCACCAAAATCACGACCGAAATGATCGCGAGCACCAGTCTGTTTGTTGTTTCACGTTTCATGGGTTTCCCTCCATCTATGTCATTGAATCGATTGCTCTGTATACTATAAGTGGCAGAAAAGCGAAAAATTCCTGCTTTTTTATTATAGCATATTTCGAAACAAAAGAAGATTTTTAATCCATGATTTTTTCTTTTTTGCGAAAATTGTCGAATTGTAAGAACTTATTCATAATTTTGTCAAAAGATTGCGTTGCAATTTTCCAATATTTTCGTTATATTAAGACATAATCAAATTAATGGGAGGGATTGGATGTTTAAAAAACTAACGGGCTGTGTCCTATCGCTTATCTGCGTATGTTCACTGGCTGTTTCCATATCCGCAGCTGAACCAATTGTGAAAACCGAATCGACCGCGGCCGCTGTCACCAAAATCTACGATTATCAGCCGCTTTGCGGTGGGAAAAGTGGGTCCATTGCCACCGATGCGCTCATCTGCACCGTAACCGAGCGATTGTGCGATGAAACCGGCGCATACTACCGTTTGGCGGACAGTACTCCCTTGCATGAGTCCAACCTGTTTTCCGCAAAAACAACCGTAACCAATAGTGCGTCACTGGTAAAATCCATCAAACCTATTTTGGATCCCGCTGAAAAAAACCGTTCCGCATTTCGCTTAAATCTCAGCAAGGAATATTCGGGACAGCACGCAGTCATTGCCTTTACTACCACGTATACTGCAAAACAAGATACGATTTTAACCGTTCAGCCGTTAAACGAAAAATCGTCCGAACTTCGGCAATTGCAAGTTCAAAAAGGAGCAGTCATCACTGCAAACAGCAAATTGATTCTCAATAAAGATACGATCTGCGTGACAAACTATACGCAGGCACATCTAAAAGCTCGGTTGGGAAAATAAAGTCAAATAAAAAAAGCAGAAAGCAATGCTTTCCGCTTTTTTGTATATTCGTTGTTGTACATTGGAAACATAATTTTAAATATAAAATTAGTGATTACCATAATTTAGTACAATTATAAATTGTTTCCAAATATTGACTTTGAAAGGCAATTTTTATACAATAAAGAAAAGGAAGTGATCATATGCGACAATCAGACCAGCTACTATTTCTTGTTGCATTTATGGATATGGTTCCCCATGTTTATAAGATGCTATTTCAATCGGTAGAAACCAGTGAAGTCTCTTCTTTGCCAGCCACTCAGCTTCGCGCACTGTTTATCGTCATTAAAAACGGAAAACAAAGCATGTCCTCTTTGGCTGAACTGCTTTCGATTCCACGTCAGCAGCTTACAAAAGTGGTACATGCATTGGTTGAGAAACAGCTTGTTCGCCGCAAAATTAATGCCGCGAACCGCAGAATGATTTTGATTGAAGCGACCGAAAAGGGAGAAGCACTCATGCAGTCGATTCTTGAACACAATCTGACCCAATGTTCTTCCTATTTTTCCGCACTGACACCCGAAGATCAACAAATTTTGCTCAAGGCAATGGAAATTGTAAAACGTGTGCTGATTCCTTCTTTTTCGGAACAAAATCCGACCTAATTCTACGATATTTCCATTTGCAAAAAGACCGCTGCCAAACCATTGGCAGCGGTCTTTTATTTGCGTTACATCTTAAATTGTGTTATCCTTAATTCGTTTTTTCTTGACTTTCATCGGTCTTATGCAGGATACTCAAATAGCGGTAAATGCTGGCAGTTGAGCTGTGCAGCTGCTTGGCCACCTGACCGACTGCACCTTTGAGCAGAAACACGCCTTTATCATCCAACAGCTTGACAATGCGAATTTTTTCCTCCTGTGTCAGCCGATCGATCGGAACGGGATTTTGCTGCATCGCCTGCTCAATCGCATCGTCGGTAATGGATGCCATTGAACTGGGATATTGCTCCTGTTCGTTTTCTTCTTTGGAATCGGATTGCAGCAAATCAGCGCGCACCACAATGTTTTGTTCGACAAACTCATCAGGGTGACACAGCTGAAATAATTTTGTGCTCAGTTCCTGATAACGGGTGTCATCAAAATTGATGCAGAGAAGTCCCACCAATTTGCCCGAATCGTCTTTGATGTACATGGTGGAAGAACGCAGCATTTTTTTGCCGTTTGTAATTCCGCTGAAATTAATTTTGAAATCCTCATTTTGATAACTTTTATTAGCAATCGCTTTTAACGCCAAGCTCGTCAGCGGCGCACCGATCGTTCGGCCGCTGATTTGACCGTTTGCAATTGCGACAATCGAGTTGGATTTTTCACTAATATCATGCAAAGTGATCTCATAATCCGGACCCAGTGCCTGTGATAAAAAATGAACCAACTTGGTATACTGCATTAAAAAAGCTCTGTTCATGGTTCACCATCCATACTTCTAAATTGTTAAACTAATATCACTCATGATAGCATACTTTTTCTCTCTCGGCAATGAAACATTCTAACAAGAATTTGTTTTTGTCATAATTTTTAATTACTAAGCATATATTATTATCTTAGTTGTATATATTTATTACTATGATAATTATTTTGAGTATATTTGTGCATTTCTCCAAAATATATAAATTATGTTAATAAATTTAGTAATTATTTTATAAATTTTTCTTGACAATTTTTTATTATGGTGATAATCTTATTACAGACGAGACAGTCAGCGCGCGATTATCTCTCAGCTTTTTAGACGTATTTAACCCAAAAAATGCCAAAAATACTGTCCGCTAGTCGAAATGATGACCGGGGTATTCATCTAAGGAGGAAATGTATTATGGCAATCAAATATATCCCTGAACCTTTCCGAATTAAAATGGTTGAAACCATCAAAATGACAACCCGCGAAGAACGCGAAAAACATATCGCGGACGCTCATTACAACCTATTTAATTTAAGAGGCGAAGACGTTTATATTGACCTGCTGACTGACTCCGGCACCAACGCTATGAGCCAGGAACAGTGGGCTGGAGTTATGCGCGGCGACGAAGCGTACGCAGGCGCATCCAGTTATTATAAATTGGTCGAAACCGCACAGGATATCTTCGGTTATGAATTCATTCAGCCGGTTCATCAGGGCCGTGCTTCCGAAAAAGTATTGTTCCCAACCTTCTTACATAAAGGACAGTTCGCAATTTCCAATATGTTCTTTGATACCACTCGTGCACACGTTATCCTTTCGGGCGCACGTGCCATCGACTGCGTTGTTCCGGAAGCAAAACAACCGTCCAAACGCAGCAAATTTAAGGGCAACATGGACGTTGCAAGACTCGAACAGCTGATTAAAGAACATGGACCGGAAAACATTGGCCTGGTTGTCATGACCATCACCAATAACTCCGCAGGCGGTCAGCCTGTTTCCATGCAGAACATGAAAGAAGTTTCGGAAATCTGCAAAAAATACAACATTCCGTTGGATATTGACGCGGCTCGTTTTGCTGAAAACGCTCACTTCGTGAAACGCGACGAAGAAGCCTGCAAAGATATGTCCATTATGGAAATCACCCGCAAGATGTTCTCCTATGCGGATATGTTTACAATGTCTGCCAAAAAAGACACCATCGTTAACATGGGCGGCTTGATTGGTATTAAAGACAAAGAGAAAAATTCAGATCTGATTATGAAAGTCAGAGCAAACTGCATCAGCTTTGAAGGATTCGTTACGTACGGCGGCTTGGCCGGACGCGATCTGGAAGCAATGTCAATCGGCTTAAAGGAAGGTTTGGACGAACATTATCTGGAATACCGGATCGGCCAAATGGAATATCTCGCTTCCCTGCTGGATGATGCTGGCATCGCTTATCAGGCTCCTGTCGGCGGACATGGTGTATTTGTTGACGCAAAAGCCTTGTTCCCGCAGATCCCGTACTATGAATACCCCGGACAGGTACTGGGCGTTGAACTTTATAAAGAAGCCGGAATCCGCGCATGCGATATCGGTTCTTATATGCTGGGCAATGATCCGGATACCGGCAAACAGCTGAAAGCGGACTTTGAATTTACTCGCTTGGCAATTCCTCGCCGCGTTTATACGCAGGCTCACCTTGATATCATGGCAAACGCTCTGATCGCAATCAAGGAACGCGCTCATGAGATCAAACACGGCTACAAGATCACCTGGGAGCCTCCAATTCTTCGTCACTTCCAGGCATCCCTTGCACCGATCGAAGAATAAAATAAACATGTAGGAACAAACTACGCCCTAAATGCTGCATCGAACCGAACATGGCTCCGCACATTTAGGGCGTAGTTTCTATACGGAAACGTTTACACGGCAAAGTTTGAAGTGAGGTGACTGTTTTGGCAAAGGTAGAACACAATCAAAATCCGGATGTACAAAATCCAGATGTTCAAGCACGTGATACATTCCATACAAAATGGGGATTCATTTTAGCCTGCATCGGCTCGGCCGTCGGTATGGGCAACGTTTGGCTGTTTCCCTATCGCGTTGGCCAGTTTGGAGGAGCGGCCTTTCTAATCCCGTACTTTTTCTTTGTCATCATTATCGGCTTCACAGGCGTAGTCGGAGAGATGTCATTTGGCCGCAAAATGCGCAGAGGACCTCATGGATCCTTCGCAAAAGCGGTTGAAATGCGTGGCAAAGATGGCAGAATCGGCGAATGGATCGGGATGATCCCGGTTTTGGGCTCTCTCGCGCTGGCAATCGGATATTCGGTCGTTATGGGCTGGATCATTCGATTCACAGTCGGCTCCTTAACCGGTTCCGCATTCAACAATACCGACAGCGGCGCTTATTTCGGTTCGATTGCCGGCTCATTCGGAAGTATCAGCTGGCAGCTGATCGGTTTGGCAATTTGTTTTATCATTATGGCCGTCGGTATTTCTTCCGGAATCGAAAAAGTAAACAAAGTCATGATGCCGCTGTTTTTTGCTTTGTTTGTCATTTTGGCCATTCGAGTTTCCACCCTCCCCGGTTCGGGAGATGGATATCGGTTTATGTTCATCCCAAAATGGGATGCATTGCTGCGTCCAAAAACATGGGTCTTCGCGCTTGGTCAGGCATTCTTCTCTCTGTCTTTGGCCGGCAGCGGAACGCTCGTTTATGGTTCCTATCTAAAAGATTCGGAAGATATTATAAGCAGTGCGAAAAACGTGGCTTTGTTTGATACAATCGCCGCTATGCTCGCTTCTTTGGTCATTCTTCCCGCTGTCTTTGTCTATGGACTTGACCCGGCATCTGGCCCGCCGCTTATGTTTATCACCATGCCGGAAGTGTTTAAACAGATGCCGCTGGGCAACCTGTTTATGATTATCTTCTTCGTTGCAGTCTTTTTCGCAGGAACCACTTCGCTCATCAACCTCTTTGAAGCTCCAATTGAAACCTTGCAGTCGAAATTCGGATTTTCGCGCAACAAAGCAGTTTGGTCAATCGCTGCGGTTGCCGCCATCATCGGTGTGTTTATTGAAGGCATCGTGGGCGGCTGGATGGATGTTGTCTCCATTTACGTCTTACCGCTCGGTGCTTTGCTTGCCGGAATCATGTTCTTCTGGGTATGCGGACCGAAGTTTGCGCGGGATGCCGCTCAAGTCGGACGTAAAAAACCAATCGGGGCTTGGTTTGAACCAATGAGCCGTTACGTATTCTGCGGACTTACGCTGGCAGTTTATCTGCTTGGTATCTTCTACGGAGGAATCGGCTGATTGAATCGTTTCTTATAATAGCAAAACCGCTCATTTCTGAATTCAGAAATGAGCGGTTTTTTGCCGGCTTGTGCATTAAACCGAATCGTACTCAAGTGAGTCGTCATAAAGGAAACAGCAGTTTTTCCCGTTTCGCTTGACATGATAAAGCGCCTGATCCGCCTTTTGGTACAGCTGTTCAAACGTACATCCATGCTCTGGAGCAAACGCAACCCCGATGCTTGCGGATACCGATCCGTCGGGATTATCCGGCAGAATAATTTGTAAAGCAATCACCAATTCCTGCGCTTTTTTTAGAATATGCTGTCTGGAACGAGCACCTTTCATAAAGACCACAAATTCATCCCCGCCCATACGTGCAAGGATATCGGTGGCACGAAACACACTTTTCATGGTACCCGCAATATTTTTTAATAAACAGTCCCCTGCCAAATGCCCCAAATGATCATTTACTAATTTAAAATTATCCAAATCAATCGCTAAAAATCCATGGCCGCCCTGACTTAATTCTTCTGAATTTAAAAATTTCGTAATTTTTGTTTCCGCTGCGGCACGGTTATAAAGCCCCGTCAAGGAATCACGTTCCGATTGAAATTTGAGCTTTAGCTCTTTTCGCTTTTGCTTATCAATATCTCGTACATACGAAAACGCTTTGATGTCGCTGGATTGCGGGTCTTTAAGCAGATTAACCCGATTGCTGACCCAAAATTCCTGTTTCTCGCTGTCAATATTGCGGTATTGATATTCCAAGGAACTCTCCCCATTTTGAAACGCACAAAGCAGTTTTGAAACGGAAAACACATTCATAACCTGCTCTTGATCTTTTGGATATACCAAATGCTTAATCAAAATCGGCATCGCTTTGGAAAACTGCTCCGGAAGATCCAGTGATTTTTTCCTTCGTTTTTTTCCATAGATAACACGAAACCGGTCGGACGTTAAGTTAATTTCATAAACCTCTTGTACATCCGCCAAAATAGCATCCTGATATTGTTTTTCCTTTTGATAGCGCAATTCCGCTTCCTTATTTTCCGTCACATCTTCGAGCATTCCTATTGCGCGGATTGGTTTATTGTTTTGATTAAAAATATTGGTAAGCGTCACTTGATTCCATGCGGTTTTTCCATCTGAACGATGCATTTTAATCAGACACGCTGCGGTTTGGGCACCATTGCACATCTTTTCCAGCGCGCAGTGGAAGTTCTGTACCGATTCGGAAAACATCACGCCGTTCCAATCCGTCCAGTCATCGGTTAGTTGAACAACCTTTGGAAGCGCATACAGCAAGCGGGTGTTTGAAACAAACGATATGTGTTTCTTGCGCATGTCATATTCAAATATCACATTGGATGTATTGGCCATCGAGATTCGGAATCGCTCATTGCTCATCTGCAATTCCTGCTGGGTCATTTTCAGCCCGGTAATATCCAAACATACACAATAAAAATACGTTCCCTGTTCATCCTGTGTAAGGGTCAGTTTATTAAGCATCCAAAGCAGTTGACCGAACCCCGTCATAACGCGATATTCCAGTTCGATTACTTTTCCAATTTTCGGATGGCTTAGTTGTTTGCGTACCATTGCACGGTCAGGTTTATAGATTGTGTGATAAAAACTATTTTGAAACATTTCTGAAATTTGCTTTCTTGAATAGCCAAACATCCGAATAAACCCGTCACTCAAAAAAATAAACTCGCCTTTTTCGTCTGAACTGCATTTATGGACACCGCCAGGAATGGTATTGGTCAATAAATCCAATTGCCGATTGCTGTTTAGAAGTGCCTTTTGCGCTTTGTTTTTAAAATAAACAATTCCAAAAATCAGAATGAGAAAACTAATGATAATCTTAAGAATCAGCAGAAATGCCATATCGTTGATACGTTGGGCTTGGGATTCAATGGATGGTTCTGAAATAATTTGGAGCGTAAACCAGTCATTTACTCCAACCGGAGCATAATAGGCAATGTGGTTTACACCATTTGCATTGTATTCAATACTGCCGCTTTTTTCATATTGCACATTTTTATAGAATTGCAAATAGTGAGATGGATCTTTAAATGTGACATTCTGAAAAGCGGCCCATACATTCCCGCATCCCAAAAATGGTTGGGTGACATGATCAGATTGAATAATAAAATTCCCACTTTTTTGAAAAACATGAGAGCGGATCATGTTTTCATTTGAGATAACACTCGTATCATCCAATCCATTTAGATCATACAGTCCACATAAACAGCCGACAATTCTACGATCCCGATAAATGGGAGCATAGACTATGAACGCATTTGATATTCCAATTTCCCCACACATTGCTTTTTTAAAATAGTCCCGTTGTGACAGATCCACAACATTTCGCATGGATGCATATCCTTTACCGTCCGGGGTAACCACTCTTAACCCATAGAATCCTCCAATTTTTGCAAGCTTGTCCAGCATGTGAAGTGATTGATAACAGCTTAAATCATCAAATCCGGAAAAGTATCCTGTTGCGCCCGTGAGGTAGCTAATCGAATCCTGCACTTTCATCTTGACCGTATTTGCCGTTTGCAGTGCAACATTACTGAGATGTTTTGTGCTGAGATCGCGCGAAAAATCCTGTGTTTGTTGTTTAAAGCTCCAAACTGCCAGTAAGATTAAAAAGAGAATCAAAAATACGCCAAAATACTGAACAAAAAGGTCTCGGAATTTGTTGCCTTTATTCGCATTCTTTTTCAATAAAATCCTCCGCTCTTCTACATATCGTTCGGTATTTGCTGTAAATACAATCGACAGTTTTGGAAAAAACTACTCCTTTTTGCTCAGGATTCTTTTCTATTATGTATGTAATGGCTTTGTAAACGAGTCCTTTACCATACTGTTTCTGCTATCATAAGTGATTGAAAAAAAGATGTCAATTTAAAAAGATGTCAAGCGTAAATTTGTCATTGACAAATGGCAGAATGACGCGAAAAATCCCTGCCAAACGCCATTTGGCAGGGATTTTTCGGGACCGAAACAATGCCGGTCGTACTATGTGCTTTGATTGCGTGATATGTCATATAGGAACCTAAAGCTGGCTGTTCTAATGTCAATCTATGATATCTTTTTGAAAAATGTGAATGATTTTTCTATTTAAACCATTTTTGCTTACATGAGAAGCTTATACTGATCCAACATGTCAAAAAAACAAAAATAACCACCGGTATTTCCAGTGGTTATTTTATTCTTTTTTGGAGCAGGTAACGGGAATCGGACCCGCGTTGTCTGCTTGGGAAGCAGAAGTGTTACCATTGCACCATACCTGCGCGCGATGATGGTTATTATAACCTAAAATTTAAAAAAAGTCAACAAATATTGCAGACTTTCCTCCAATCACCGCGGGATTTTGATGTGTTACCAAACCACCTGCATACCCACTCCAACTTCATGCACAGGGATCGCTTGATGAATCCGCGCTTTCGCCGCAAACGAAACGCAGTGGCACGGGTACAGTTCATGGATATGATCACGCTGAAAATAAGCGATCGTTTGCGCAAGCCGGGTATCATCCTCAAACAGGTGAAATCCGCCGATCACCCCGCGGATTCGGTTGTCTTTACAAACCGATTTCGCATATTCCATGATATTGCAGATGCCGCTGTGTGAACAACCGGTGATGATATAAAGCCCCTGCTCGGTTTGATACACCAGCGCCGTATCATCCGGAACCAAATCGTCCACCCATTCGGTTCCCTGTCTGCGTTTTCCAATCGGCTTGCGCGTTTCAAACGCATTGCATTCCGGGATTTCTCCCAAATAAATCAGCCGCTCGGTCAGACGCTTGGGTGCGGCTGTCAGTTCCAGCCGGCATCTGCGGCGGATCTGCTTTTGTGTCATCGGGCACCCAATGGACTGCCCGTCCTCCATTTTTTCATCCAATGCCTTAGGATGCGCCAACACCGTGAACCCTTCTCCATCGTAAGCATCCAGCAAACTGGGTAGTCCGCCGGTATGGTCGTTGTGCCCATGCGACAGCACAACATCGGAAACTTTGTTAAGATCAATTCCGCATTTGTTGGCATTTTGTAAAAATAAATCCGAATAACCGGTATCAAATAAAATGGAGCGGCCGCCGTCCTCAATATAATAGCAGACAGCCGGTTCCGCGCAGTAATACTGATCAATCAGCGTATGATTGTCAACTAAAACGTGCAAGTTCAAGTCCGTCACCTTCTACCTTTTTTTGGTTACATCCGAAGTGATAAAAAGACCACATCGATTGATATGGTCTCCTTTATCTTAGTCGTTGAGCAGGCTCAATGTGATTTCATATTTAGAATCCAACGCATTCGCATCTTTGGCTTGTTTTTTATATCTGCTGACCAGCGCCGTGGATTTGGTCACCGGCTGTAGGGTTCCCGCACCCGCGATGCATCCGCCGGGGCACGCCATTCCTTCCAGCAGATAGCCGTCATACTTTCCGGCTTTTGCAAGAGTCAGCAGTTTTTTACAGTCCCGAAGTCCCTGAGCACAGGCAATTTTCACTTCCCGGTCAGGGTCCATGCGGTGAATCACATCGGCAACCGCCTCTGCGACTCCGCCGCTGACCGCAAATCCGCGGCCTGCCGCAGTGGCTTCCTCCAAGGGCGTCTCGTCTGTAATCTCATCGAACTTGATGTCTTTGGCTTCAAACATGCCCATGAGTTCCTCAAAGGTCAGCACAAAATCGACATCACTGCGTATGGTACGGCGGCTTGCCTCCAGCTTCTTCGCCGCGCAGGGTCCGATAAATGCGATTTTACAGTCCGGATGTTCTTTTTTCTGAAGACGCGCGGTTAAAACCATCGGAGTAAGCGCCATGGAAATATAGGGCGCAAGATCTGGGAATAGTTTTTTTGCCATGACCGACCAGGACGGACAGCAGGACGTCGCCATAAACGGCTGAGATGCCGGCACTTCACGCATAAAGTCCTTTGCTTCCTCAATCGCGCACAAATCCGCACCAATCGCCACTTCCACAACGCTGTCAAATCCGAGCTGTTTCATCGCGTCGGTGAATTTTTCCGGCGTCATCGACGGGCCAAACTGTCCAATGAACGCAGGCGCTACGATGGCGATCACGCGTTTATGGTCGCGCATGGCGTGAATCAGCTGAAAAATCTGTCCCTTATCAGCAATTGCACCAAACGGACAATTGACCAAACACATGCCGCAGGACACGCATTTATCGTAATCGATGGTCGCAATCCCCTGATCGTCACTGCCAATCGCATCCATTCCGCAGGCTTTCGCACAGGGGCGCTCCAATTTCAGGATGGCGTTATAAGGACAGGCATCTTTACAGCGGCCGCAGTGAATGCATTTGTCCGGATCAATCACCGATTTTCCATGAACAATGGAGATGGCATCTTTTGGACAAACTTCCGTGCAGGGATGTGCCAAACAGCCCTGACAGGCATCTGACACGCGAAACTGCTTTTCCGGACAGGCATTGCAGGCAAACTTGATGATATTGACCAGCGGCGGGTCGTAATATTTTTCATCAATTGCACTTTCATTTATGCCAATTGATACCGGAGCATGTTCGTCCATCGGGCGAAGCGGCAGGCCGATTGCAAGGCGCAGACGCTCGCCGACGATTGCACGTTCCAAAAAGATCGATTCGCGGTATTTGGCAACTTCGCCGGGTACGATTTTATAGGGCAGAGCCTCAATACGGGAGTAATCGCCGCCTTCATACGCAAGCCGCGCTACCTCCGTAAAAACTTTTCTTCGTATATCTGTTACAGATGTGACAATTCCCCTCATAGTACTCTCCTTTTTATCACATTTCATTCTATCTTTATTATTTCTGATTGCCTTCGTTTTGTCAATCAATTCACAATATTGCACACCATTTTCATCATACTTACTAGTTTTAAAACAATAAATAAAAATCATTTGTAATATCATAGAGTAAAAAAGCCGGAAGCCGCCTGCATTGCGCAGGCGGTTCCCGGCAGAAAGGGGGTTATACAATATCGAGATAGACTTTTTTGGTCGGTGCAGGGAATGCGGCATTTAATTCCGCCATATCTTCTTCACTCAGCGGATGCAGACTAACCGCGGCATTCTGCTGAACATGAGACAGTTTGCCTGCTTTGGGGATGGCGATAATGTCCTTCTGATGCAGAACAAACGCCAACAGCACCTGTTCAGAGGTTATGCTGTATTTTTGCGCGATTTTCTGTACAGCGGGATGATCCAGCAGTTCGCGGCGCAGACGTCCCGCTTGTGCCAGCGGGCAGTAAGCCATGATCGGCATATTGTGTGCGCGCATCCAAGGCAGTAAATCATATTCAATACCGCGAGAACCCAAATGGTACAGCACCTGATTGACCGCACAATTCTGTCCACCCGGAAGATTCCAAAGTTCTTCCATATCCTCTGTATCAAAGTTGGAAACGCCCCAGCGCTTGATCTTCCCTCTCTGAATGAGTTCTTCCATACACTCAATCGTTTCGCTCAGAGGAACCCTGCCGCGCCAATGCAATAAATAAAGATCCAGCGTTTGTACTTTTAGCCGACGCAGGGAATTTTCACAGCTTGTAAAAATCTTGCGCCGATCCGCATTATGCGGGAACACTTTGGACACTAAAAACAGTTTTTCTCTCGGAATCGAACGGATTGCTTCTCCGACGGTGCGTTCGGACGCGCCGTCTCCATACATTTCCGCTGTATCCAGCAGGGTCATCCCCAGTGAAATTCCTTTGCGCAGTGCTTCCAGTTCTTGTTTATACTTTCCTGAAAACTCTCCCATGTACCAGGTTCCCTGCCCCAACTGCGGTACATTCGTACCATCTGGCAGACAGACTTTTCTTGCTTCACACGCCTTGCGTATTTCCGCTAAACCATCTTCTGTCATCATAATCGTCCTTTCTGTCCATTCACAAACTCAAATTTCGTCACATCGAATACGCCCATATCCGTTATGCGGATGTCCGGAATCACCGGCAGAGCCATAAACGAAAGGGTAATAAACGGGTCAATCCCTTTTTGAACGCCTGCGTTATGTGCTTTTTCAATCATCTCATCCAAATTTTTAATTAACTCAGCCGCCGGCTCATTGCTCATCAGTCCGCAGATCGGCAGTGCAAGCGTTCCGATTACCGCTTGATCAGCTACAATCGTGTAGCCGCCTTGTACCCGCACTAGTTCCTTTACAGCTGCCAGCATATCGGCATCGTTATCGCCAACCACAATCAGATTATGAGAATCGTGCGCAACCGTGGTCGCCACCGCTCCATGCGTCAGCCCATATCCGGAAATCAGCCCAACGCCGATGTTTCCGGTCGCGTGGTGCCGTTCCACAACCGCAATTTTGCGCAGTTCACCCGACTGGATTTTGTCCGCCACATCCTGCGCATCGACCGATGCAATTTTGGTAACGATTTGGCCGGGAATAATTTCGATGACCGGATAGCAGTCCTGCTGTGGCAGCGCAAAACTGGTTTCGTTTAGCTCCGCCGGATTGACCGTATGCAGAATATGCGATGCGGCTTTCGCGGCGCGCCGCGGCGTCGCATGTTCGGTATAGGCTTTGCCATCCTTATAAACTTCATCAACCGTCAATTCGGTCAAATCATGTAAAATCGTTAAATCCGCCCGATAGCCCACCGCAACGGCACCCAAATCCCGCAGGCCGTAAATGCGCGCGGCGTTGATTGTTGCCATTTGAATGGCGGTAACCGGATTCATCCCAAGCGAAATGGCAAGCTTAATATTGTGGTGGATGGTTCCTTCCCGTCGGATATCCGCAAGGTGCTTATCATCGGTGCAGAATGCAAGGTTGGTCGTATCAATACCGTTTTCGATCACACCGGTCAGGATATCGCGCAGGTTTTTGCTGGCGCTCCCTTCCCGTACCAAAACTGCAATCCCGGCACGCAGTTTTTCCACCGCTTCTTCATAGGTCACGCTCTCGTGATCGGTATGAATCCCTGCGGCTGTATACGCCTGCAGAGCATTTCCGGAAATTCCGGGCGCATGCCCGTCTATGATCCCGTCTTTGCACAGTTCCAATTTAGCCATGACCTGCGGGTCACAGCCGGAAACACCCGGGTAATTCATCATTTCGCCAAGCCCGAGCACGCGCGGATGCGTCATAAAAGGCGCCATTTTATCCGCCGTAAATTCGGCGCCTGCATGTTCGAACGGGGTGGCAGGCACGCAGGACGGAAGCTGGACATAGTAGTTCATCGGCAAATCTTCCGAAGCATCGAGCATGAACTGGACGCCTTCTCCGCCCGCCACATTCGTGATCTCATGCGGGTCGGTGATTACCGTGGTGACGCCCCATTTCAGTTCCTCGATGCAGTAAGCCGGAGGGGTAACCATGGAACTTTCCACATGGCAGTGGGCATTGATAAACCCCGGCGCAACATATTTCCCGTCCAGATCGATGTTGGTTTTTCCGCTGTAACTGCCAATACCGGTAATGATCCCTTGGGTGATTGCAACGTCGGCCGCGACAATTTCTCCGGTAAAGACATTGATGACTTTCCCGTTTTGAAGTACCAAATCGGGGCGCTTTTCACCCAGCGCTGTTTTGATCATCGCTTCTCTCTCCATGTGTACTTCCTCCTTAATATGATTATGGTATGTTTGTTTATGGTCTAATCGCCCTGCATTCCAAATAATACCGTTTTTCATATGCATGCCCCATGGAAAAGGTCTTGCGCGGAAGTGCTCCGTCCGCG
This sequence comes from uncultured Clostridia bacterium, assembly GCA_938014855.1. GTDB lineage: Bacteria > Bacillota > Clostridia > Oscillospirales > Ruminococcaceae > Anaerotruncus. The sequence goes on from CALLQM010000249.1 coordinate 19,517, forward strand.
ATCACAGTCGGGAACAGTTCCGATTTTTCCATTGTGGGAAGTAAAAATCCGATGGCGCGTTCTCTTTGGGAAAGCTGCAAAACGACCTCTTCCCCATGGATATAATCCACCTCTCCGCCAAAACGGGCAAGGTACTCATCCAAAAAGATCTGCAAAGACCCAACCGCCAGCTGACTGGACGGATTTTTAATCGACAAACGCGTTCTCTTGCCCTGAATTACTGTTTCAAACGTCTGCCCTGCGTCAGACTGCTCAACGTCGTAATAGGACTCAAGCTCTTTGCACACATGCGCGGGGTCGACATCAAACAGTACGCGGTGAATCGGCTCAAACTGCATCGCGTCATCATGGATGTTGACGAGTTCCACAAGCGCCCAGCGCGCAGGATGGCGTTCCCATTCCTCTTTGGGCAGTGTCTGCCTTAGATTTTCATAGCAGGCTTTCGCCGTCGCAAGCGAGTGGTTACCGTCGCCCACCGCAAACAAAAGCGGATGCTCACTTTGTGCACCAAGCTGAGTTTCCAGTTTGGCAAGCGCGTCATCGACGCTCTTTCGGGTCTGCCCCGTCACCTGCCATCCGCTTACCGCACCGCCGTGTTCCATCAGCGTAAAATCATAGACCGGCTGGAGCGTCTCTTTTTTCTGCGCCAACGGTTCGATTACCGTTTTGCCTGGGTCATCAATTAATAGCATGATATGCGGCGACTCCAGCGGCGCATGCTCCCGCACTTTGATGCGCGGCGGCAGACGGCTTTCCACCGTTCCCTCGGTGGGACGCACCGCAGACTTGGTCCCTTTTCCATATTCATACGCCATTAAATCTAATTTTCCAATTAGGCCACGGCGCACTTTTCCCGGTTCAATGGTACGCTCCAAATAAACGTAGCTGTTTGGAAAACAGCGGAAAATCCCGCCGTCCAAATATTCCTGCATGCTTTCATTGATTCGGGCGACGCGCTGTTTGGCATCCGGTGCGCTTAGGTATACTTCCGGCAGAATCATTGGAAACGTCGACGGAGAATCTCCGACGGTCTGCGCGACCCGATTCCAATAGTCCGGTTCGGACGTATACTGGTCGCACGCTACTACGCTCCACTTTTGCATATCCACGCCCTGCGGAAGCAAAATATCCGCAGGGGAAAAAACCGTCTCGCTCATGAGAAATACCCGCCTTTTTGCATATTTATTAGCATGATTATACAACAACTGGCTGTGAAACGCTAGGGTTTTCCGCTGTTTTAGCAAAAATTACGGGAAAGTTTACACTTTTTTCATGGTCGCATCCTCATAACCTCTATGCGTCATGCGTATAACAAGAATGGAGTATTGTTATTGTTGACCATCAGCCAAAAAAAATTTCAAAATGTTTGCAATAAAAATGGAAATAATTTATACTGTATGAATAGAGTGAATACAGACAATACAGTTTACACCTTATGCAACACTGGTCTGCCTGCTGATCACGGGCATTCATTCACTGAAAAGCTCATGCTTTTCAAACAAATCAAGGAGGTGATTATATGAGAAAATGGATCGCATTTACACTTTCGCTGGTGCTGATCTTTATGGCGTCAGTTCCTGCTTTCGCCACATCATCCATCGTTGGAAAACTGGTGGATTCCGACGGGGACATTGCCAGCGACCGCTATGACACCATTCGCCCCGGTGCAGACTATTATTATGTCATTGCAAAATCCGGCACCGGATACGACAGCTATGTCGATGAAGATCTGATTCGGTTTAAGCTACAAAAAGAGGAAGGCAGAAAATATATCGGGGACGCCGACCTAGTCGAAAAGAAATTCGGTTCTTCCCGATACATCTGTATTGAATTTTCGGTTAAGGATAACTTTTCCGACGAAGAATACAAAGCGGTGCTGGAAGCAAATTTCCGCGCTCGAAAAGATTTGGTCATCACCAATGCCACCAGCTATAACGCCGGGCTTGCTTTTCCAAAGTTCCGCCGCGCCACTTCTTCCGACGGTTCGTACACAGACGCGGACATTCAGGCGGCAAGAGACGCTTACAACACTGCGATTTCTGACCGCGACAAACTCAAATCCGACATTGAACAGCTTAAAAAAGACATTGCGGATTTGGAACGCCAAATTGCAGAACAAAAAACGCAGGATTCGCAACAGCAAGATAAAGTTGATGCCGCTAAACAGGAACTCGACCTCGCAGAAGCCGAACTGGCTCGTTTGGTGGTTAATCAAACAACCGCTCAAACGGCTTACGAAGATGCCGTACAAAAGTTAACGGAAGCGGTCGCCAAGGATGAACAAGATTATAAAGATAAGCTGGCTAAATACAATGAAGCCAAACAGCCCCTAGCAGAAGCTTTAGAACAGGCAGAAAATAATAAAACAGCGTCGGAAGAAATTATAAAAAATGCCAATGATGCAAAAGCCGAAATAGAAACACTTAAAGCAGAACTTGCGGCAACAATCTCAACGCCTGAAAATCCAACACCTGCAGTTCCACAAACGTTAAAAGATTATTTTGTTGCATACAATAACAATCCTACAACTGAAACTGCCAATGATTTTAATAATAAGCTGGCAACATATCAGACTTCAGCAGGTATCGATGTTACACTAATTCCTGCATTGCAAACGAGTCCTGATAATGTTGCAGCTGTGACAACAGCACTAGATACGGAAATGGAACGCCTAGAGAATCTCATTGCTGATCAAGATAAAGCAATTACAGATGAAAACAAATATATTCTCACAGTTGAAGCAGAAATTCACAAACAAACACTAGCAATTCAAAATCTTGGAGACGAACCCACTCTAAACAAAAGTCAGGAACAGCTTGATGCAGAAGACGCAGTGCAAACTGCACAATCAACTCTGACAGATGCTAACAACGCTGTCACTGCACAACAAGCCGTGGTAAAAACCGCCGAAAATACAGTACTCGGTCTCACTACGAAAGCACCTGCCGATACCACTCTTGAACAACAATTGGCAGCTAAGAAGGTAGAATTAACGAACAAGCAGGCCGATTTGCGCATCAAGGAAAACGCAGTGACTGATGCAAAAGAAGCCCTCGACGATAAACTTGCCGGCACCGGCGACAACGTGCTCGAATCCGGCGAAACGTTTACCTATACCTTTAAAGTGTATATCCAAAACGAACACATTGTGGATGACGACGCGACCTTTACCGCAGGTGAAAAGGGCGTTGTGGTAAAACCGGTCAAAAATGAAATCAACACCGTAACATGGGAAGATCATAACCGTACACTGGCTACGTTATCGTTCCGCGCAGACAGCGACGTGAGCTTCTACTGCCCTCGCCTGTCCACACGCTGGAACTATTACGATTATGAAGACTACTTCGAAGATACCGACGCGTATGTATTTGATTTTGTCGACAGCCCGACCATTCCTGCAACAACCCGTCCTACCCTGTCTCTTTACAACCCGTTTGTCGATGAGGACGGCGATTTGACAATTCGCACCAGCCGCATTCACATTTATGAAGTGGATGACGGGGAACTCGAAGATGTAACCGATGACTTCCGCTTTGAAAAAAACGATGACGATGATTATGTCATGACCATCAAAACCCGTACGCTGGGCACTTATATCGTATCGGAAGGCAGAGCTAATATTGCCGAACGACCGACCATTGAAGTCGATTACGATGACGACGACCTGAATACGGGCAGTTCGAACAGTTCCGGCGGCGGAAATTCCGTTGTCAACAACAAAAAACCGGTTCCGTGGACCGGCCGATAACCCAGTCTTCTCCTATATTCATATGCGGGGTGCAGTTCCATTTGGACTGTGCCCCGCGCTCTTTTTCTATGATTTTTATAAAAAGAAGGATTCTTCACCAATTCACCAAAAACAGCTTGCTGTTTTTGGTTTTTTCATTTATCCTGTATAAAGAACATATCGCGACGTCAGGGGGGGCTTTTGCATGATGTGGGAGATTTTTCAAAATATTATTTTTAATATCAGTCTCATGGTAATGATTGCTTATCTGCTTACAAAATTGCCGCTGGTCAAATCATTCATCGCCAGCAATACGTCAAATAGAACCTGCAAACTGGCAATGTCCGTGATTTTTGGACTGATCGGAATCGTGTCCACCTATACCGGCATTCATGTGGAGGGCGCCATTGCCAACACCCGCGTTGTGGGCGTGATTGCCGGCGGCATCTTAGGCGGACCAATTGTCGGTCTGGGCGCCGGACTGATTGCAGGAGCGCATCGGTTTTTGACCGATATTGGCGGGTTTACTGCCATTGCCTGCTCGATTTCCACCATTGTGGAAGGATGCATCGGCGGTTTATTTGCAAAGTATGTCAAAAAGCACAAGCAAGACCGATGGGTCACCGTCGCAATGATTACAATGTTTACCGAATTTATTCAAATGGGAATCATTCTTGTTTTCGCCAAGCCATTTGATTCCGCATGGCATTTGGTGCAAATCATTTCCATTCCGATGATTTTATTTAATTCCATAGGTGTCTCAATCTTTGTAGAAGTTTTTGATTCGGTCTTTATCGAGCAAGATCGTGAAGCGGGTGACCGCATCCGGCTGGTCATGGATATCGCGGACCGCTGTCTTCCCTATATGCGAAAAGGTCTGTATGACCGTAAAAACCTGGACGAAGCAACCGATATTATCCGAAGCTGTTCGTACGTTTCCGGAGTGGTTATGACCGACCGCAGAATGGTTCTGAGCGTTTCCGGAACGGATCTTAAACACCTGCACACCAAAAAAGAGCAGATTCTGCCGGAAATTGTTCGCCAAACCATTCAAACCGGAAACATTCAAATTGCGGAAAACGCACAAGAAACCGACGATTTTTATATGAGTTTAAAAAAACTGACCGCTGTCTGCGCTCCTCTAACCCAGCGGGGGCAGGTCATCGGCACTTTGGTGCTGTTTATCCAAAAATTTAAATTGTCACACGAGGTCGAGCAGGAGTTTATCAGCGGTCTTGCAAAGCTGTTTTCCACACAGCTGGAGCTTTCCCAGCTGGAAGATCAAAAAAAGCTGAGACAGAAAGCGGAATTTGAAGCCCTGCAAAGCCAAATCAATCCGCATTTTTTATTTAATGCTCTGTCAACCATCACCTCTTTCTGCCGCGAAAAACCCGAACGTGCGCGGGAATTGCTGATTGTATTGAGCAGTTACTTCCGCAATACCCTGCAGTCACAAAATTATATGATCAGTCTGTCGGATGAACTTGATCATGTCAACACATATTTAGAACTGGAAAAAGCTCGTTTTGAAGAAAAACTGCAAATTCGGGAAGATGTCCCCGAATCGATCTCCTGCATGGTCCCCAGCTTTATCCTCCAGCCGATTGTCGAAAATGCCGTAAAACACGGCGCAATGACCGCCTCGGAAACCGGCAAAGTCTACATAACCGCCCGCAGCCGTCACGGCATCACGCGCATTTCTGTGCGGGACAACGGCACCGGTATCCCGCAAGAGGTCTTAAAAAAATTGAGGGACGGAACCATGGACAAAAGCTCGGTCGGTCTTGCCAATGTGCAAAAACGGCTCAAGAGCATTTACGGAGAACGGTTTGGACTGCAAATCCGCAGTTCTCACCGCGGTACAGAAATCATCATCCGCATTCCTCAAAAAACAGCCGGAGGTGAATTGCTTGAAACTCGCAGTCATTGACGATGAACGGCCCAGCAGAAGCGAACTGTGCCATCTGATTTTAGAATGTGAACCCGACGCGCAAATCGATCAAGCGGACAGCGGACAAAAAGCATTGGAACTTGCCGCACAAAATCATTATGACGCGATGTTTGTTGACATCCATTTGGGAGACATCTCCGGAACCACCCTTGCCCTTATGCTCCGCAAATTGATTCCGGAAGTACAAATTGTGTTTGCGACCGCTTATGATGAGTACGCGGTCAAAGCGTTTGATATGGATGCGGTGGACTTTATCATGAAACCGTTTGACCCAAAGCGGGTGGCTCGCACAATGGAAAAACTGCACAGCCGACTGAATCAAGCACCAAAAGAAGAACCACCTGCCGTTAGCAACAAGCTGTCGGTCTCTTGTGAAAAACGCCTTGTTCTGCTGGATATTCCAGACATTGCGTATCTTGAAACGGACAGCAGAAACTGTATCATTCATACCGTCCACGGGGATTACTCGTGCTCACAACCACTTGGTTTTTTTGAAAAACGGCTGGCAAGTGCACAGTTTTTCCGCATCCACAAAAGCTATCTTGTCAATCTGCAGTATATCGTGGAATTGAGTCCATGGTTCAGAGGCATGTCCTGCGTCAAGCTAAAAGGCTTTGAATCGGAACCTCTGCCGGTCAGCCGCAAACAGCTCAAACGGTTAAAAGAACTCTTTGATTGTTAATTAGCCCCGCTTTTGTTGTGCTGTTTAACCATTATTTTTAACCACTTACCCCTCTATTTAGACTGGTTATACAAAAACCAACGTCATTTGTCGAGCACTGTGTTACAATCGAAATGCAAGCAGAGCGCGTTTTGTAAAGACAGAAAGAGGAGGTTTTTGTATGGTTACATTTCTGCTTTGCATCTGTCTGCTGATCGTCGGCTATTTTACATACGGCAAAGTCGTTGAAAAAGTGTTCCAGCCGGACGACCGTCAGACTCCTGCAATCGCTCTTCAGGACGGCGTTGACTATGTCCCGATGAACGATAAAAAAATCTTTTTAATCCAGCTGCTGAACATTGCCGGTCTTGGTCCAATCACCGGCGCTTTGATGGGCGCACTTTGGGGACCGATCGTATACCTTTGGATCGTGCTTGGCACCATCTTTGCAGGCGCTGTGCATGACTTCATGACTGGTATGCTCTCGATGCGCAATGGCGGCGGCAGCATCTCGGAAATCGTAGGAGCCTATCTTGGAACCGGCATGAAACAGGTTATGCGTGTCTTTTCCACATTCCTGCTGTTAATGGTTGGTACCGTATTTGCGGTCGGTCCTTCCTCTCTGCTGGCTATGCTGACTCCCGAATCGTTTAATAAAAACTTTTGGCTCATTTTGATTTTGATTTATTATTTCTGTGCAACTCTGCTCCCGATCGATAAGCTGATCGGACGCGTTTACCCGTTCTTTGGTCTTTGCCTGATCATTATGGCAATCGGAGTCGGTGCAGGGCTGATGTTTAAAGGCTATCCAATGCCTGAATTGACCCTGCAAAACCTCCATCCAAAGGGCACCCCGATTTGGTCGTTTATGTTTATCACCGTTGCGTGCGGTGCAATTTCCGGATTCCACGCAACACAGTCCCCGCTGATGGCGCGATGCCTGAAATCGGAGAAAAAAGGCCGTCAGACATTTTACGGTGCCATGGTCGCAGAAGGCATTATTGCGATGGTATGGGCAGCGGCCGGTGTCAGTTTCTATGAATCGACCGGCGGACTGCAGGCCGTTTTGACGGACCCAAACATTGGACCTAACGGCGCTGTTTATCAGATTTGTATGGAAATTTTAGGACCGGTTGGCGGTCTGCTCGCCATGATCGGTGTCATTGCCTGCCCGATTACATCCGGCGATACCGCGTTCCGCAGTGCTCGACTAACCATCGCGGATTGGTTCAAAGTCGATCAAAAAGCCATCAAGCCGCGCTTGATGCTGACCGTTCCGGTTCTCGGATTTGGCGCAATCGTAGGTGGATTTGTCGATTACACCATCGTTTGGAGATATTTTTCTTGGAGCAACCAAACCCTCGCCATGATGGCTCTCTGGGCGGCTTCCGTTTATCTGTGGCAGGAAAAGAAGAATTACTGGATGACTGCCATCCCAGCAACTTTTATGTCGGCAGTCAGCGCAACGTATTTCTTTGCGGCAGATGAATGCCTGCATTTTATGAAATTGGGTATGCTCCCGCTGGCATACGGGCTGGGTTTGTTAATTGCCGCTGTTTTACTTGTAATATTCTTAAAAACAACGGTATTTCATAAAAAAGCGACGAATCAGCCGCTTGAACAAGCTTAAACCGCTCCCCACAATACCAAAAACGAGCCTCCGGCAATGTCGGAGGCTCGTTTTTTAAACAATGGATACAAAATGCGGCTGACGGTTTTCAAACAATGCAATTTCGGTGAAACCGGCTTCCTTTGCCATACAAAGCGCGGTGTCTAATCCTTTTCCCACATCATCCGGACGGTGCGCATCCGAACCGAACGTCAGGATTTTCCCGCCCAAGGAACGGTACAGTTTTAAAATCTGCAGCGACGGCATCGCTTCTTTTGCCGCCTGCCGCAGTGAGGAGGTATTGATTTCAATTCCTTTGCCGCGTTCGATCAGCCGCTCAAATACTTGGCTCAATTCTTCTCGATATGTATATAAATCGACCTTGACGCCTCTGTTTGCGGCGTAACGCTTGATTAAATCCACATGCCCCAAACAGTCAAAATCACTTTCTTCAGCCATCCTGAGAAGGTTTTGCAGATTCGTTTTGCACCACGCGTCAACATCCTCAGATGGATAATCCACTTCCCCAAGATCTGTATTGTTGATTTTATGCATCGAACCAATTACATAATCATACGAATAATGTTTTAGTATCTGTTGTTCCGTTTTCAGATCAATAAACGACTGCCCCAGTTCGATTCCTGCTCGAATCCTCAGTTTCCTAGCAAACTTTGCCCGGCAACGTTCTAACTTTTTAAAATAGGTTTCGATGTAATTTCCTGCAAACGGATTGTATGGAATCTTCGGTTTGTAACACTCATAATGGTCGGTCACCGCAACCTCTTTGAGTCCCATACGAAGTGCGGCAAGGCACATATCCTCCATCGAAGCATGGCCGTCCGGCGAAACATTGCTATGCATATGATAGTCCGCAACAGCGGTTTGCACAAAAAAGCCCCCTTTATGTCCTTCCAAGCGCTCAACAATCGGTTCGAGCGGCATCCTGTTTTCCCTCTGTTTTTCATAAGTTTTTACCTTCCCATTATAGCATATATACCAAAAATTACTATCCCTTTTGCATATACAAACGAATCGATGCGCGAATAGATTTGCTCTTATATGCATGCATCAATTCCTGCATTTTGTCTGCATGCCATGCTTATTTTATATGGCTGTCATATGACTATGCACATTGCCTCGAAATGAGACGTGCTCTTTGTATCAAATCACGTTATTAGCGTTAATTTTACCAAAAAATTTCACCGTTTATGCAATAAAAATATAAATATATCGCGTTTTTTAGTTCCTTTATCAATTTACAAAACAAGAGCACTTATGATATACTAAATATAATTAATTATGTTTGATATTTAACAAACACAGATTTTGTAGAATTTTGCAATCAATCCGTCAATCAATCCGCGCCGCTGCGGTATAAACTTGAATAAAGGGTGAACAAAATGGATAACCAGCTCAATTATGAAAAAGCGGAGGAAATCCTAACTGCCTACGGGCACAATCCGTCCTCCCTCATTGCCATTATGCAGGACATCCAAAAAGAATATCGCTACCTTCCGCAAAGTATTCTTGAATACATTGCAAAAGGTTTGGATATCAGCATCGCAAAAGTTTTCAGCGTAGCGACCTTTTACGAAAACTTTTCTTTGGAGCCAAAAGGAACATACATTATCCGCATTTGTGACGGCACCGCCTGTCACGTGCGCAAATCCATCCCGATTTTAAATGCTCTTCGCAAAGAACTCGGTCTATCGGATAAAAAACATACCACTGATGATATGATGTTTACAGTTGAAACCGTTTCATGTCTTGGCGCTTGCGGTTTGGCTCCGGTGCTCACCGTAAACGACAAGGTTTATTCCACCATGACACCGGAAAAGGCAATCGCACTGCTGAATGATTTAAGGGAGGGCAAAGTAGATGCAGAGAATTAGTTCTTATGATGAGTTGGCCCGCCTGCGCGAATTTTCGGCAGAATCGCTTGAAAAGCAGAAAAAGAAAGTCCTTGTCTGCGGCGGTACCGGATGCGTTGCCGGCGGTTCGCTGAAAATCTTTGACCGCATCAAACAGATGTGTGAAGACAAAGGCCTTGACGTCTGTGTTGAGCTCAAACATGAACCGCATGATGACAACAGTGTTGGACTGAAAAAAAGCGGATGCCATGGTTTTTGTGAAATGGGTCCCCTGCTCAAAATTGAGCCGCTCGGTGTTCTTTATACCAAAGTCAAACTGTCAGACTGCGAAGAAATCGTAGAAAAAAGCATCATTCATGATGACATCATTGACCGTCTGCTGTACAAAATGGACGGAAAATCTTATCAGCATCAGGAAGAAATTCCGTTTTATAAAAAACAAACGCGTATTGTTTTGGCCAACTGCGGTCAGTCAGACGCCGAAGATGTGTTGGAATACATTGCAAAAGGCGGCTATTCCGCTTTGGCAAAAGCACTTTCCTCGATGTCCGATCAGGAAGTATGCAACGAAATTCTAGAATCCAACCTGCGCGGACGCGGCGGCGGCGGCTTCCCCACCGGCAAAAAGTGGGATCAAGTGCGCCGTCAGGCAGAACCGGTTCGATACGTCGTCTGCAACGGGGATGAAGGCGACCCCGGCGCGTTTATGGATCGCTCGATTATGGAAGGCGACCCGCATAAAGTGCTGGAAGGCATGCTGATTGCCGGTTATGCGACCGGCGCACATAACGGCTACATCTACGTGCGTGCGGAGTATCCGCTTGCGGTCAGCCGTTTAAAAACTGCCATTCAAAAAGCAGAAAAGCTGGGGCTTCTTGGGGAAAATATTCTGGGTTCCGGTTTTGATTTCCATATGCATATTAACCAAGGTGCAGGCGCGTTCGTCTGCGGTGAGGGCAGTGCGCTGACCACCTCAATCGAGGGAAAACGCGGCATGCCCCGCGTCAAGCCGCCCCGTACCGTTGAGCAGGGACTGTATGCAAAACCAACCGTTCTAAACAATGTGGAAACGTTTGCAAACGTGCCCGAAATTATTGAAAAGGGTTCCGCATGGTTTAAATCCATTGGTTCCGAAAAAAGCCCGGGTACCAAGGCGTTCGCCATTACAGGCAACGTAAACAACACTGGTTTGATCGAAGTACCGATGGGAACCACCCTGCGGGAAGTAATTTTTGACATCGGCGGCGGCGTGAAAAACGACAAAGCATTCAAAGCCGTTCAAATCGGCGGACCTTCCGGCGGATGCCTGACAAGCGAACACCTTGACCTGCCGATGGACTTTGACTCGCTTAAAAAAGTGGGTGCAATGATCGGCTCCGGCGGTTTGGTTGTCATGGATGAAAGCACCTGCATGGTTGAGGTATCCCGTTTCTTCATGAACTTTACACAAAACGAATCGTGCGGAAAGTGCGTCCCCTGCCGGGAAGGTACCAAGCGGATGTTAGAAATCTTGGAACGCATCGTGCATGGAAACGGCGTTCCGGAAGACCTGGATCTATTGAGCGAACTTGCCAACACCATCTCTGAGACCGCGCTGTGCGGACTTGGCAAAACCGCCGCTTCTCCTGTAAAAAGTACGTTAAAATATTTCCGCGACGAATACGAGGCACATGTTAATGAAAAACGCTGTCCTGCCGGCGACTGCAAAGACCTCTGCGTGATTCAGATTGACCCTGCTCTTTGCAAAGGCTGCAGCAAATGTGCAAGAACCTGTCCGGTCGGCGCAATCAGCGGCAAAATCAAAGAGCCGTTCCATATTGACCCCGACACCTGTATCAAATGCGGTGCCTGCATTGCTGCATGCCCGTTCAAGGCAATCAAGGAGGCTTAAGCAATGAGTAAAGGAATTATGTATATCGACGGCAAACGTGTCGCATTTGACGGAGAAAAAAACGTCCTCTCCGTCATTCGCAAAGCCGGCATTGAAATCCCGACTTTTTGTTACTATTCCGAGCTTTCTGTCTATGGTGCCTGCCGGATGTGTGTGGTTGAAAACGAATGGGGCGGAATTGAAGCGTCCTGCTCGATGCAGCCCCGCGATGGTATGAAAATCCGCACCAACACAGCTCGTCTGCAAAAGCACCGCAAAATGATTTTGGAACTGCTGTTGGCGGCACATTGCCGCGACTGCACTGTCTGTGAAAAGAATGGCCGCTGTAAATTGCAGGAGCTTGCTCTGCAATACGGTATCCGCCGGATTCGGTTTAACGATACCCGCGAAGCAAAAGAAGTGGATAAATCCAGTCCTTCCATTATTCGTGACCCCAATAAATGCATTCTATGCGGCGACTGCGTGCGCATGTGCGAAGAAGTACAAGGCATGGGTGTCATCGATTTCGCATTCCGCGGCTCCAACCTGCAGATCATGCCGGCATTTAACCGCAAACTCAGCGAAACCGACTGCATCGGATGCGGCCAGTGTGCGGCGGTCTGTCCCACCGGAGCCATCACGATCAAAGGCGACATCGGCCGCGCTTGGAGAGCCATTCAAGACCCGACCAAACGTGTCATCATGCAGGTTGCTCCTGCCGTCCGCGTCGCAATCGGCGAAGAATTCGGCATGGAACCCGGTGAAAACACGATGGGCAAATTAGTTGCCGCGCTCAAAATGATGGGTGTTGATGAAGTGTTTGACACCACCCTTGGTGCGGACTTGACCGTAATGGAGGAATCCAGCGAATTCCTCAAACGTTTGGAAAACGACGGACCGTTCCCGATGTTTACATCCTGCTGCCCGGCATGGGTGCGTTACGTAGAATCGCGCAACACCAAATATCTGCCCAATCTCTCCACCTGTAAATCCCCGATGGAAATGTTCGGTGCAACCCTCAAAGAACATTATAAATCCATGGAGGCGGTGGACAACAAACAGGCGGTCGTCATCGCCGTGATGCCCTGCACCGCGAAAAAAGGCGAAGCAGAACGTGAAGAATTTATCCGCGACGGTCTCAATGATGTCGATTATGTCTTGACAACGCAGGAAATTAGTACCATGATAAAAGAGAACGGCATTCAGTTCAAAGAACTGGAAAGCGAAGCGACCGATATGCCGTTTGGACTTGGCAGTGGAGCCGGTGTTATTTTTGGTACAACGGGCGGTGTTGCCGAAGCGGTCATCCGTCACTGCTGTATACAAAAAGATACCAATACCCTGCGTGAAATCGAATTTTCCGGTGTTCGCGGGATGGACTTTGTCAAAGAAGCCTGCGTAACCGTTGGCGGCAAAGAGCTGAAAGTAGCGGTTGTGCATGGGCTCAAAAATGCACAGGAACTGCTCAAAAAGATCGATTCCGGGGAAGTATTCTATCACCTGATCGAAGTCATGGCATGCTGGGGCGGATGCATCGGCGGCGCCGGACAGCCTACCGGACGATTCCAGCAGAGAAAAGCCCGCGCGGCCGGTCTTTACAATGCCGACCAGCTTTCGCAGATCAAACGCTCGGAAGAAAACCCGATGATCATGGCGCTTTACAATGGTGTACTAAAAAAGAACCGCCACGAATTACTGCACGTCCATTATCGCAAACAGGATTGATGAAGGGGGCATCTCTATGATCACACTGGAAGTCTGTGTTGGCAGCGCCTGTCATGTAAAAGGATCCTATAACATCA
>CALLQM010000250.1 GCA_938014855.1 uncultured Clostridia bacterium
TTAACTTACTTCCTGCTTCTAATCCTGCAAAAACAAAATCAGTGTTTTTAGAAACACTTGAAGAAATTTTCGCTCCAACTTGTTTTAAAATTTCTGTAAGTTCACTTCTTTTATATTTAGTAAATGTTCCTCTTACATAGTATTGATCAAATTCATCGTTATTCATTCTTTTTTCAACTAAATGCTGAAATTTCGGAATAATTCTATCATAGCTACCGCTTCCGTCAACACGCGGGCGTATACGATCGTTTACTTCTTTGCGTCCATCTATCGATAAAACCACATTCGACATTTCTCGATTGATGAAATCGATTTTATCGTCATCTAATAACACGCCATTTGTTGTTATCGTAAATCGAAATAGCTTGTTATGTTCTTTTTCAAGAGAACGAGCATACTTTACAACTTCTTTTACTACGCCAAAATTCATTAATGGTTCCCCACCGAAGAAATCTACTTCTAAGTTATGGCGCCCATAAGAATATTTGATAAGATAATCAATTGCAGCCTTCCCTACTTCACTAGACATTAATTCACGATGTCCCATATATTCACCTGAATCGGCAAAACAATATTTACAGCGTAAATTACAGTCGTGCGCAATGTGCAGACACATTGCTTTAACTGGTGAAGGAACCATCATCTTTGCAAATTTTTCATAGTCGTCAGATGACAATAATTGGTCCTTTTTATGTAGAGCAACAATTTCTTTATAAGTTTCATCAATTTCTTCCTTGGAGTATGTGTTCGTAAATTGATCAAACAGCCAGTTGGGGCAATTTTCAGGAAGTTGCTCATCTAAATTGCTAAGCATGTCATAAAAAAGATCGTCAACAACATGCACAGCACCACTGTTAACATCCAGCACGATATTGAATCCGTTTAATTTATATTGATGTATCATTCCAATTTCTCCATAATCAAAAATTAAGAGCAATTTGGATAACAAATCGCTCTTAATTTTTCAGTTTTGTTATCACTAATTTCATAATAAACCATATAAGGACAATGGCAGTTTAAAACTGCCATTGTCCTACATTGCATATGTACTATTTTGTTTTGTTTTCACATTTCTGATTTGCTACCGTACAGGAAGTTTTGCATGCAGACTGGCAAGAAGCTTGACACTCACCACATCCGCCTTTCATAGCAGACTCTTTTAAATTAGCGTTATTAATAGTTTTAACATGTTTCATTTTTAATATCCTCATTTCATTGAATATGTCACGTAATTATATCATAATCATAGGCAAAATTCAATTCTATCTCAACTTTTTTCTTCTATTAACCCCGACTACGCCGCCAAAGGATGCAGCTAAAAGGACAGCTACAAATTTGGTAAGAGCCTGCATGCCAAAATCGCTTCCATATATGGCAAGACTAGCAATACTAAGTATTGCAAATAGGCAAGTACCACAAATAATTCCAAGAAACAATCCCTTTTCTCGAGAATAGCCGGAACTGACAAATCCTGCAACAATGCCACCGAAGACAAATGTCAATGTAGCCATCAAAGTGACAACAGAATCTGGAACATCTTGAATGACCATGATAATTGACATTAAAATCAATAATAGCAGACATGCTGCAATGCCGGATAGGATTCCATAGGTAATTGGACGTAGAAAACGTTTTAACCCACGCATATCAGATTGTTTCAAATGAATCCCCCCTTTGGTACAAGAGTATTCATTTAAACAATCTAATATGCTAGTCAACATTACTTAACTTCAGGAGCTTTTTCATGAGGAGTATTATTTTGCTGAACTGCCCAACGAGTAATGCGCATTTTGTTGCGATCAGAACCTGTTTCAATCAAAATATTATCGTCACGAAGTGAAACAATTGTGCCAATAACTCCACCTATTGTTACAATTTCATCCCCAACTTCAAGATTGGAACGCATTGACTGCGTTTCTTTTTCACGCTTTTTTTGTGGACGAATGAGCATGAAATAAAAGATCACAAAAATTAAAACCAACGGTAAAAAGTTAACGATTGAACCCATAGCACCAGTTGGCATAGCTGCAGCATCCAGTAGTAACATTTAAACGACCTCCAGAATTATGAATATTTTTTGACGTTTAGATAATTATATCGTTTTTTTGTGCATCATGCAAGCACTTTTATAAACTTTATGCCATATTCTTTAAATTCTACGGCCAAGTATTGGAATCCAATGCTTATAAAAATCTTCAAAAGTACCATTATCCAGCGCTTCACGTATTTTTTCCATTAGCGTATTATAAAAATATAGATTATGCATTACTCCAAGCCTAGCAGCTAATATTTCATTAACGCGGAATAAATGCCTCAAATAAGCTCTATTATGGTTTCGACAGACAGGACATTCGCAATGTTCATCTAATGGAAGAGGATCTGTTTTATACTTTTCATTGTGCATAATTCGAATACCTTCCCATGTAAATAAAGTACCGTGTCGAGCATTACGGCTTGGCATTACACAGTCAAACAGATCGATTCCACGATATACCCCTTCTAAAATATTTACCGGTGTTCCAACCCCCATAAGGTAACGGGGCTTTTCGACGGGCATAAATGGTTCCACTGCATCAATTGTATCATACATTTCTTGAGCAGTTTCCCCTACAGCAAGTCCGCCAATTGCATAGCCATCTAAATCAAGTTCTGAAATCTCTTGCATATGCTGAATTCGTAAATCTTTATAAGTTGACCCTTGATTGATTCCAAATAGCATTTGATGCGGGTTTAATGTATCGGGTAACGAATTTAACCTTGCCATCTCTTTTTTACAGCGTATCAGCCATCTAGTGGTTCGCGCAATCGAACGAACTACATAATCGTATGGTGCAGGGTTTTCAATGCACTCATCAAATGCCATAGCAATCGTGGACGCTAAATTGGACTGGATACGCATACTTTCTTCTGGCCCCATAAAAATCCGGTGTCCATCTAAATGACAGGCAAATGTAACACCTTCTTCTTTAATTTTGCGCAGTTTTGCAAGTGAAAATACTTGAAAGCCACCGCTATCTGTTAAAATAGGACGGTGCCAGTTCATAAATTCTTGCAGTCCACCCATTTTACGTATTACTTCATCCCCTGGACGAACATGCAGATGATAGGTATTGCATAGTTCTACTTGACATTTTAAATCAACTAAATCGATTGAAGAGATTCCGCCCTTGATAGCAGCTGAAGTGCCAACATTCATAAATGCAGGAGTTTGAACCGTTCCGTGTACAGTTTCAAACTCACCTCTTCGTGCATGCCCTTCTTTTTTTAATAGTTTGTACATAGTATTCCTCCGTTATAAAATCAACATCGCATCGCCGAAACTAAAAAACCGATATTGTTCTTTGACTGCTGTTTCATAAGCTCGCATCGTTTTGTCATAACCAGCAAAAGCGCTAACGAGCATAATCAAGGTACTTTCCGGCAAATGGAAATTAGTAATTAAACCATCCAACACTTTGAATTGATAGCCGGGATAAATAAAGATACTGGTTGTATCATCGTCTTCACGGATTTCTCCCAGTTTTGTTGCTACTGATTCTAATGTTCTGCAGCTTGTTGTTCCTACAGCTATCACACGATTACCTCGTTTTTTCGTTTCATTGATTACATCAGCGGTATGCTGTGGTAAATGATAATGTTCAGAATGCATATGGTGCTTGGTAATATCGTCAACTTTAACTGGTCGAAATGTGCCAATTCCTACATGCAGAGTTACGTCAACAATATGAACGCCTTTTTCTTTAATTTTATTAAGCAGTTCATTTGTAAAATGTAAACCTGCGGTTGGTGCTGCAGCAGAGCCGAGTTGCTTTGAATAAACAGTTTGATAACGTTCTTGATCGTGCAGCTTTTCAGTTATATATGGAGGCAAAGGCATATTTCCAATTTGTTCTAAAACAGAATAAATATTCTCCCCTTCATAGTGCATACGAACTAAACGATTTCCGCCTTCTACTGTTTGCAGAATTTCTGCAGTCAATAATCCATCTCCAAAGATAAAGCGGGCACCTTCTTTGGCTTTTTTCCCTGGCTTCACCATCACTTCCCATATATCTTTTCCCTTTTGCTCAAGCAGCAGGAACTGTATGGAACCCCCGGTTTTTTCTTTTTTTCCAAATAGTCTAGCCGGAATGACCCGAGAGGTATTAACTACCAAAGTATCGCCAGGATTTAGATAGTCAATAATATCATAGAAATGACGATGTTCTATGTTTCCGTTTTGTCGATTGAGTTTTAGTAAGCGTGAATGATCACGAGGTTCGATCGGAGTTTGAGCAATCTGCTCTTTCGGCAGATCATAATAAAAGTCGGTTGTTTTCATATTTTTTGGGTCCTCCAATTTTCCAGGCATTTTGTTGTGATAAATCATCATATTTTGTTGACATAAGTGGCTATCAATGATAATATAAATTTAAAACAAGTATTATTAAAAAGCCGAACCGGTAGAGGTGCGTCTTTCATCAGTATCCGGACTTAGACTGCCAAAGTCATTAAAAGCCGTGTGAAAGGGACAGACGCCGAAGGAAAATGCTGGCAATCATTTTTCTGGGTACATTGTCAAATAGACGTGTAACTGTCATCATTACAATATGATGGAGAGCTATGGGTGGCAATAGGATTTCTTTGTCCTGTTTCTATCACGGTAACTATTCTATTATATTGCAATTTGCACCGGTTTTCAACCGGTTTTTTTAATATCTAAATTTCAGATGGCTTGATTACTGAAAGGAATGTTGAGTAATGAAAGAATTTCACGTAGGCGTAGTGGGTGCAACCGGAATGGTTGGCCAAAGATTTATTTCTTTATTGGAAAATCATCCTTGGTTTCATCTCACTGCAGTAGCGGCATCTCCCCGATCGGCTGGGAAAACTTATAAAGAAGCAGTTGGAAACCGCTGGGCAATGACTACCCCTATGCCGGAAGTTGTTAAGAATATGATTGTTATGGATGCTTCGCATGTTGAAGCAATGGCAAAAAAAGTTGATTTTGTTTTTTGTGCAGTAGATATGAAAAAGGACGAAATCAAAGCACTGGAAGAGGCTTATGCAAAAGCAGAATGCCCGGTAATCTCAAATAACTCTGCGAATCGTTTTACACCGGACGTTCCTATGATTATACCCGAAATTAATGCGGATCATGCCGAAATTATTCCGGCACAGCGCAAACGCCTTGGTACAAAAAGAGGATTTGTCGCGGTTAAATCAAATTGCTCTCTGCAAAGCTATGTTCCTGCCCTTCACCCTCTTATGGCTGATTTTGGTGTAACAAAATCCCTTGTCTGCACCTATCAGGCAATCTCCGGAGCAGGAAAAACATTTGAAACTTGGCCGGAAATGGTTGACAATGTGATTCCATTTATTGGCGGTGAAGAGGGTAAAAGTGAAAACGAGCCCCTAAAAATTTGGGGCAAAATAGAAGGCGATCAAATTGTTAGTGCGAAATCCCCTTCCCTTACCGCACAATGTCTAAGAGTAGCTTGTAGTGATGGTCATATGGCAGCCGTGTTTGTTAGTTTTGACAAAAAACCCACCATTGAACAAATCAAAGAAAAATGGGCGTCGTTTTCAGGAGAACCACAGGAATTAAATCTTCCTAGCGCTCCAAAACAGTTCCTGCATTATTTCGAAGAAGATAACAGACCACAGACAAAACTGGATCGGAATTTGGAAAAAGGAATGGCTGTATCAATTGGGCGACTTCGTGAAGATACTCAATATGACTACAAATTTGTATGCCTTTCTCATAATACCCTGCGTGGAGCAGCCGGCGGCGGTGTATTGCTGGCGGAACTATTGGCTGCAAAAGGCTATTTAGATTAACTTACGTATCGACAACTTTGATAAAGGATTTGATTAGCTATGAAAAAGACTATTTTTAAAGGCTCTGGTTGTGCGATTATAACCCCTATGTGTGAAGATGGCTCTATTAATTGGGATGAACTAGGTCGCATTATTGACAGCCAAATTGAAAACGGAACAGATGCAATTATAATAGCTGGTACAACCGGTGAAGCATCTACTTTTAGTGATGAAGAACATGTTGAAGCGTTTCGGTATACGGTTAAACGTGTAGGCGGTCGTGTGCCTGTTGTGGCAGGGGCTGGCAGCAACCATACAGACTATGCGGCATGGCTCTCCAAAGAAGCAAAGGCGGTCGGTGTGGATGCACTGCTGCATGTTACTCCATATTATAATAAAACTTCGCAAAAAGGTTTGATTAGTCATTTTACGGCTATTGCAGATGCGACCGATTTGCCAGTCATTCTATATAATGTTCCCAGCCGAACCGGCATGACCATTCAACCAGAAACCTACTTAGCCCTCTCAAAACATCCAAATATCGTAGCGGCTAAAGAAGCAAGCGGTAATTTTTCCGCCATTGCTAAAACCCGTTACCTATGTGGTGATAATCTTGATATTTATTCTGGAAATGATGACCAGATTGTACCAATCTTATCTTTGGGCGGTAAGGGCGTCATATCTGTTCTTTCCAATGTAATGCCCAAAGCAACTCATGATCTTTGTCAACTTTATTTTGATGGTAAGACTGAAGAAAGTTCAAATCTGCAAATTCAACTTATGGGGTTAATTAATGCACTATTCTGCGATGTTAATCCAATTCCGGTAAAAGAAGCAATGAACTTACTTGGATGGAAAGCTGGTCAATGCAGACTGCCACTAGCAGATATGAGTGACGCAGGACGTGAATTGCTTATTAAAGAAATGAAAGCCATTAAACTACTTTAATTGGCTGATGGAGGTTTAAATGAGACGGATTTTGTTATCCGGATGTAATGGTAAAATGGGGCGAATGATTACTTCGTGTGTAAAAGATCGGGATGACTGTATGATTGTTGCTGGAATAGATATTTCAGGAACAGTTTTGGACGCATACCCTGTCTTCACCTCTATCGAAGAGTGCAGTGTAGATGCTGATGTCATTATTGATTTTTCACATCCAAGCGCACTCGAACCATTGCTCGATTTTGCAGTAAAAAAGCAATTGCCTGCTGTAATTGCAACTACAGGACTTTCAGCAGAGCAAATTAATTTAATTCATGAAAAAGCGAACGAAGTTCCACTGTTTTTTACATTTAATATGTCATTGGGAGTAAATCTTTTGGCTCAACTTGCAAAAAAAGCCGCTGCTGTTCTTGGTAATCAATTTGATATTGAGATTATAGAGATGCATCATAATCAAAAGATAGATGCCCCGAGTGGCACTGCCTTGATGCTCGCAGATGCAGTTTCTAGTTCCTTAGAAAGCGAACCTCAATATATTTACGATCGCCATGCAATCCGTAAAAAACGATCTAAAAATGAAATTGGTATCCATTCGGTACGTGGTGGTACCATTGTGGGTGAACACGAAGTTGTTTTTGCTGGTCGTGATGAAGTTATAAAACTTTCACATTCCGCTTCTAGCAAAGAGGTGTTTGCTGTAGGAAGCATTAATGCCGCACTTTTCCTCTGCGGTAAGAACAACGGATTATACGATATGGGAGACCTTGTTTGATGAACTGAGAAAGGAAGTGCTTATTATGAATGGCGTATCAAGGATGACTGTTTGCGAAGATGTGGCACTTGTTACATTTCATAAAGTGCCGAATGAACTTTCTTTAATTACAAAAATTTTTACTGAATTTGCAAAAGCACAGATCAATCTTGATATGATCAGTCAAACTGCACCGCAAGGACATTTTATCGACATTTCCTTTACGTTGCCATCTGATCAATTGATGAAAGTACTAGAATTAGCAGGTAAATTCCGTGAAATGCATTCTGCATTGAAACCGATGATCAGCAATGGAAACTGCAAACTTCAGCTTTACGGTGAAGAGATGAAAACAATGTATGGAGTAGCCGCTTCTGCAATTGAAGCAATTGCAGAGACAAATGTCGAATTAGCACTTATTACAACCAGTGAAGTGGACATTTCCCTTTTGGTTACACAGCCACATTGTAGCGAAGCAATTGAATCACTTGTAAAAACATTTAAGGTGAAAGCTGAATATTTAGTATAAAAAAGGATGAAGGATTTAAAATCCTTCATCCTTTTTTATACTGTATTTTGAAATGTAAAGAAACCTGAACTTCGCATTGAAACATAATCGGAACCTGCAAAAATAAAATGATCGATTAATTTAATTTTTGCTACTTCCAATGCTTGATAAATAGTTTGAGTTGCTACAAAATCAGCATTTGAGGGAATAGCTAATCCGTTAGGATGATTATGCGCTAAAATGACAGACACGGCAGAACTTCGAATTGCAATTTCAAGAATATTGCGTGTATACATAGGAGCAGAATTTATAGTACCCTCAATAATGAAGTCTCCATAAACGACACTGCCTTTATTATCCAAACAAAGTAAAAAAATGAGTTCTTTTTTACGCCCAATAAATTTTGGACGAATAAATTCCGCAATGGAATCTACAGATGTCAGTGTTACTGTCTTTTTATCACAATCATCCAAATAACGTCGTGCTAAATCGGGAACCATTTTAATAAGAGTTGCAACATTGCGCCCTACCCCTTTTACTTTGCACAACTCATCAAAATTAGCATTAAATACTGCAGACAAAGAGCCAAACTGTTTTAATAGTCGATGTGCTAATTCATTTGTATCTCGCTGAGGTATAGCATAGAACAAAAGCAGTTCCAACACATTATGTGCTTCAAAATCGTCTAACCCATTTTTTAAAAAACGGTCTTTTAAACGTTGCCTATGTCCTTCATGAACGCTTGACATACGCTCACCACCGCAAATTTTCCATTATTTTTTGCTTAAATTTCTGCTTCCTGGCTTAATAGGCGGATTTTTTCCCTCTTTGCACAACGGGCATTCATCAACCTCCCAAGATACAACTTTAACCGGATAAACTGATTTAAATGGTACTCCAAAATCCACTTTACCATTACTGCGGTCAACGATTGAACCGATTCCAACCACTACGCCACCAGACTGCGTTACCAATTCAGCTACTTCCTTTACAGATCCTCCGGTTGTAACGACATCTTCAACGAGCAAGCAACGCATACCTGGAGTAATCTCAAAGCCACGGCGCAAAACCATTTTTCCATCGACGCGCTCGGTAAAGAAATTTTCACATCCAATTGCACGACTGACTTCATAGGCCATTTGTACTGCACCCATTGCAGGTCCAATTACAACATCAATTTTTTCATCTTTATATTGTTCCGCTAACGCAGCACAAAGTTCTTCACTGTATTTTGGATTACGAAATATTTTTGCACACTGCATGTATTGATTGGAATGACGTCCAGATGTTAGTAAAAAATGTCCCTCTAGAAGCACACCAGCTTCTTTTAAAATAGCCTCAATTCTGTCGCGTGTAATCATATTGTTACCTCACTTGATTTTTTAATTGATTTAATCATTATTATAACAAAATTATAAATTATTGCAAATATTGTCTACCGTATTTTTTGGTATTATGCTATAATTATCCCCATAAATAGATTTGGAGGAAATCATGAAAGAATTCATCATTAATTCAAACGATGCGGGACAGCGGGTTGATAAATTTATTACGAAAGTGGTTCCAACGCTGCCCCAGTCGCTTCTTTATAAATCGATACGCCTAAAACGAATAAAACTTAACGGGAAACGATGTCAAATATCTACACGGCTTTGCGAAGGCGATCATCTTTTACTCTATATAAATGATGAATTTTTTACAGAAACAGATCAGTCAAAGCAATTTCTAACAGCACCCATAGCTCTCTCTATTGTTTATGAGGATGATAATATTTTGTTGTTAGATAAGCGGCCTGGATTAATTGTTCATGAAGATCAGCAACATGCGCAGGATACATTGATTAACCGAATATTGCATTATTTATATAAAAAAGGTGAATATAATCCGGAGGAAGAAAATAGTTTTGTACCATCCTTATGTAATCGTATCGATCTTAATACTGGAGGCATTGTCATTGCTGCTAAAAATGCGCCTACTCTACGAATTTTAAATGAAAAAATTAAAGTAAGAGAGTTGTTAAAACAGTATTTATGTATTGTACATGGTACTATGCCTAAAAAAGAAGAAACATTAAAAGGATATCTTTTAAAAGATTCAAATGCAAATAAAGTTACTATTTTAGATCATCCAGTAAAAAATGGACGAACTATTTTAACACGATATCGTGTTTTAAAACAAAATAGTAAATTTTCATTACTAGAAATCGATTTGCTGACTGGTCGTACTCACCAAATTCGAGCACATCTTGCATCCATTGGCCATCCATTATTAGGAGATACAAAATATGGTCTTAATCGAAATAATAGAGGTACTGGTTATAAATCGCAGGCACTTTACTCATATAAGCTTACTTTTCAGTTTAAAACAGATGCCGGTATTTTAAACTATTTAAATGGAAAATGCTTTGAGACAAAACAAGTTTGGTTTCGTGATGATTTTCTTTCTGGAAAGATAAAATAATGGAAAGACCCATGCTGAAAACAGCATGGGTCAATTTTTTATGCGCCTTTTGAAATAACTTCACAACGAGATTCACAAGTAACAATCGCACCGGTAGGACATGCTTCTGCGCATGATCCACAATTAGTACATTTGGCCGGATCGATTGATGCAAGATTATCGGTAACGGTAATAGCCCCCGACTCACAAGTCCGTTCACATTTTTTGCAACCGATGCAGCCGCTTTTACATACTTTTCTAGTAAAAGCACCTTTATCATGCGAACTGCATCCTACAAAGATAGTACTTGTTTTTGGAATAATGCTAATTAAATGATTTGGGCAGGCTTTTGCACACATGCCGCATCCAACACATAAAGATTTATCTACGACAGCAATGCCGTCTACAATGGATATAGCTCCATATTTGCAGGCATCTACACAATCACCGTATCCAAGGCATCCATGGGAACAGCTGCCCTTACCTTGATAAAAATAGTTACAAGCAGCACAAGATTGTTTGCCTTGATAATCCATAATGCTGTCCGTAGCATAGCAGTTACCAGAGCAATGCACCACTGCATACTGAGGCTCAACATCTTCGCTTGCAACACCAAGAGCGGCGCTTACCTTTTTTGCAACTTCACTGCCGCCTGGAATACACAGATTCGTTTTTGCACCATCATGTGCACATGCTTTTGCATAGTCATCGCAACCAGCGTATCCACATGCACCGCAATTTGCACCCGGAAGTTCTGCTCGAATTGCTTCAAATAGTTCATCTTTCGGAACAGCCATAACTTTAGCAGCGATGACTAGAATAATAGAGGCCAACAGGCCAATTCCGCCTACAACAATCATTGGTAATGTCATTTGCCTTTTTCGCCTCCTAATTATTTAAACAGACCGTCAACAATGCCGCTAAAGCCCATAAAACTGATTGAGCAAATAGAAGCTGCAATCAATGTGATGGGAATACCTCTAAAGGCCTTAGGCACAGTTGTGGCTGCATCTACACGTGAACGTATGCCGGAAAATAGAACCATGGCCAACATAAAGCCTAATCCTGAACCAATCGCGTTCACCATTGACTGTGCAAAATTGTAACCTTCATCCAAATTAAGGATTGTAACACCTAAAACAGCACAGTTTGTTGTAATAAGTGGAAGGTAGATACCAAGCCCTTTATGCAGTGTTGGGATATATTTTTTCAAAACAAGTTCTATAAATTGTACCAGTGCCGCAATAATAAGAATAAATGCAATCGTTTGTAGATATTCTAACTGCTTTGGAACGAGTATATAAGTATAAATTGGCCATGTAGCTGCAGTAGCGACTGACATTACAAATGTAACAGCAACGCTCATTCCAAAAGCAGAATCTAGCTTTTTACTAACACCAAGAAATGGGCATATGCCAAGAAATTTTACCAGTACATAGTTATTTACTAGAACCGCACTGACGAGAATAATTGCAAATTCTCTCATCAATTACAGCCTCCTTTCTGTGCTGCAGCGCAGG
>CALLQM010000251.1 GCA_938014855.1 uncultured Clostridia bacterium
AAAATTAACAGCATACCTCAGTTTTTCAAAAAACAGCGAAGCCTATGGATATGTTTCCGTCTACCGATAGCCCCAAAAACGCAGTGGATATGTTTCCGAGAACGGACATACTCTAATGACATTCATTCTGTCCTCTCGAGCCATGTGGAGACCGTGGCGCTGATTGAGAAAAGAAGATAAATACTGATAAACCCGAGTAAAACAGGGCTTTCCAGCAGATTTATACCTTTTGAAATAAAGTTATATTCCTGCCGGGAAGCCCTATTTTTGTGTGCATATAAGGTGAAGAAATACAGTTGAGCAGATAAGATGGATAATGGTGTAGAGTGTATAAGATAACACCTTGCAGTGATGCAAGGTGTTTTTTATTAATTGGAAATAATCAGGATGTTTGCCAAGTATAACTTAAAGTTAATCTTAGTTCTTGACTATGTTTTATTTTTTTAATATAATTAAGCGATTTATGCGAAAGTAGTCGACAGGGGTTCAAGTTTGTCTGGAAGAAGGGAGCATTTATGAAAAAAAGAAACAAAAGTCTGATTTTAGCTGGTTTATGTGCCTTCGCTATTTCTTCTATGGGCTATGCAGCGGATAATACCGGTAATTCTATTGAGTTTTTAAAGGTGAACACTTTGCTTCATACGGGTGTTGCCGATTCAAATGTTCCTGAAGTCACAGGTTCTGATTCAATTGGTATTGGCGCAGAAACAGTTGTAGAGGGTACTTCTTCAGTTGGCATTGGTTACCAGACTGTGGCTAATGGCCATCGTAATGTTGTTATCGGTAATCAAGCGACAGATAAACAAGTATCAAATCAGTCTACGGGCAGAGATGTAGTGGCTATTGGTACAAAGGCCAGAGCTGCTGCAGTTAACAGTATAGCGATTGGTAATGGGGCTAACGCATCTACTGTCAATGGGGTCGCTATCGGTAAGGATACAATGACTGACGGTTTAGGGGCTTTAGCTATTGGTGAATCAGCAAAAGGTCTTTCAAGCGGCATCAGTATTGGTAAAGAGTCTCAGAGTGAAAAATCAATATCTATAGGTGCAGAAACAGTTTCTGTACGTGAATCTGTTGCCATAGGTGATGGAGCTAAAGTTGAAGGCATCTGGGGGGTTAGTTTAGGCAGAAACGCTACTATTTCAAATGATTCAACAATGGCTGCTGTCGCTGTTGGTGGGAATTCTGTTGTAAGTGCAACTAATGGTTCAGCTTTGGGATATGGCACTTCGGTCACTGAACCAGGTGCAGTAGCTATAGGTGTATTATCGAGTGCTGCTGATAAGGAGACAACTATAGGATATGCGCTTACTGCAGAGGGGGAGAAATCTCCGGGCTTAAGTACTTTAATCGGTGCTGATAAAAACACAGAACTTCAAGAACTGGCTGCAGCCCGTAAAAATCTGACTGTTGAGATCAATAGCTTGACTACACAAGTAGAAACCTTGAAAGCTGATTTGAAGACTGCTGCCAATGCAGAAGATAAGACCCGCATCAGCAATGATATAAAGATAAAAGAAGGAGAGATTGAGTCAAAGACTGCAGAACGCACGGCTAATATTATGAGAAACAACAGTATTGTCGGTGTGTGGAAACCGACATCCGGTCAGGTATCCATTGGTAATGCGGAAAAGGGCGTTACACGCCAGATAACCAATGTAGCGGCGGGTGATCAGGACACGGATGCTGTTAACGTAGCGCAGTTAAAGCAAGCAGCTATAAAAATAGCGGCTAATAAAGAGAATATCAATGCGGTTGATGGAAAAACCGATCAAGCTCTTGAAAAAGCGGCTAGTGCAGAAAAAATTGCCAAAGTAGCAGATTCAGAGGCTAAAAAGTCAGCTGATATGGTCAACACTTTAAAGAAAAGCTTTGATGATGCCGGTTTAGTGTCTGGCATGGCAACCGGAGAAAAGGCGATGGCTATCGGTGGCAATTCTATAGCAAGCGCTGAAAATGCCATAGCCATTGGTCCCGATTCCATCGCTGACCGCGCCAATAGCGTTTCTTTCGGATCTAAAGGTAGTGAACGTACATTAACGAATGTGGCTCCCGGTAAAATCGCTGCGAATTCTACTGATGCAGTAAACGGTAGTCAGTTATTTGAAACTAACCGGAGAATCGAATCTACTGTCAACCAGGTAAATGCTGTCGATAATCGCCTTGATGAAGTTGGCGCTTTAAGTGCCGCTATGTCCGGCTTAAAACCAATGTACTATGATGGGCATGAAAAAGGTCAGATTATGGCCGGTCTTGGTGTTTTTCATGGTTCCAGAGCGTTAGCTCTTGGTTATGGTTATACTCCAAATGCTAAAACCTTTGTATACGGTTCTGTGGGGGCAACCAGTCGTGAACAGATGTATAATTTAGGCGTTACTTTCCGTATAGGATCCGGCATTGCCGGACGCCATTCTGCAGAAGTTCCTGATGTGAAAGCTATGCAGGATACTATTGTTAAGCAGAAGTCGACTATTGCGAATTTACAGTCTGATGTTATGAACCTGAAATCCGAAAATGCAGATTTAAAAGCTCGACTGGATTCTCTGACTGCTCAAGTAGCTTCTTTTATAGCAAAATAATGTAAATATAGGACTGTTTATCAGAAATGGGGTTTTGAATCTATGAGGATTCAAAACCCCATTTGACCATGCGGATAAAAAAACAATGGAAAAACTGATCGCTGCAGACAGCGGAATACAGAAGTGAAAATATAAACACACTGACAGAAGGAATTCATAGTGATTGAATAGAATAATTTATACGGATTGAAATTATATGGGCTCCTTTGTGATGTAGTTATTGAATATATTTTTGTGGGGGACCGGACAAGTGAGCATGGAAATAATAAGAAATAGAGAGAACAGCTTTGGTTATAGTCTTCATGACAGCAGAATAAAAAAGGTCGCATTTAAAGACAACAATCTGATTTTCAACCTGGACTATGTTTTCCGGTATGATGAGAATGGTGAGGAACATGGTTATGAGGCGGATATTATTTTTACAAACTGTGACCCTGAAGATGGTTGGGTATTGATTTTTGATGAAATCCTTTCTGAAGGAAAATTTTCCGGTAAACGCATGACAATAAGGGACTTTATGGAAGTGGCTGAAAATCGTGAATTTGAGATAATAACGGAAGGCTATTGGGGATGCTTTGAAATTTTCACCGGCTGGCTATGGAAAAAGAAGAAGCCTGTATCAGCTCAATTTGAAATATGGCATGATGGGGACATGATTTACCGGATTGGGAAAAAGGTTTTTTAGATGACCAGGCCTGTATGTCTGGACAGGAAGGAGCAATTCATATGGCTTTGTGTTTTGAAATTGAATTAGGTTCCGTAAATCAGGAATTTGATATCAAGAGATTGCTTTCGAGCAATATGGGTTACGGGGTGTATGAGGACGCATATCGTCTGCATGAAGGAGTTATCGGCTCACCCACAGTCATTTTTGATGCAGAGCGGATCGGCCGTGGGGTGGAAGTTGATGTGGAAGAGGGAAAACTGGTATTCTCGTCTTCAGTCCCTTCGACAAATTCGGATGTGGAGCTTTTATTCAACCTGCTGCAAAGGGCAATGGAGCTGACCGGCGCAAAAGAAATGATTTTTGACGAAAAGGCGGTTGCATGTGGACTTTCAGGCGAGCTGAAGGATGAAATAAAGCAAATTCATCAGAAGGCCCTGCGCGTTCTGGAAGACGCGTTAGAAGATGAAAATCAGAGGCAGCTGTTGATTCATGGAGCCACGCAGGTTGTTTCCATTGACCGGCAAGAGGCCAGGCAGATGGTTGAAAGCTGGGATGAATTCGGGGAGTATCTTCATCGGGTCCAGGCACAGGACCTGTATTTTGCGGTGCCGATGTTTTTGGAAAGAAATGATGGGATTTTAGCCCTTTATATACTGTCTGACGGAGTCAGATCATCATTCCCCCTTGAAAAAAACTTTTTGGTGGATACGGAACAACTCGTTGTATCAAAGTGGGCTGTAGGTTTTTTTGATCGGGCATCAGAAGACCTGATGGGGATGATACCTTATGATGATTTCTTAGCGGATGTCGATACTTCCGATATGCTTGATGCTGAAAGATTTATCGTTAAGCTGGATATCGATGCGATGAAAGAGCTGCTGGAAAAATACGGTGAAGCTTTGTAAAGGGCATGGAATAAGGTATCCGGGTAGTGGTAGTGCACCCGGATAGCGGCAGCGCTGAAGGAGTAACCGAAAAAAGAACCGCAATCCCGGAACGAAAACAGAGTTCCGGAAACAGAGAACCCCCTCCTTACCGGATAACCGGCAGGGAGGGGGTTTTCATGT
>CALLQM010000252.1 GCA_938014855.1 uncultured Clostridia bacterium
GACGCAAAACCATCACACCATGCGTCCAGGTATAGAGGTTAAAGGCCGCAACAAAAATCGCAGCATAGAGTGTTCCGACATCCCCCATGACAGCCGTCATCAGCGGAATTCCCATAAATCCGCAGTTGGAACAGATGGCAAGCAGCCGTTCAACCGGATATTGGGCATCTTTGCGCGGACGCGGAAGCCACTTTGTAAAGACAATCGCCATGACATGAAACAGCACCGCAAGAAAAAGAGCGGTTCCGATTGCGGCAAGCATTTCCTGCTCCAAATCCCGCTGAAATGCCTGTACAATCACACTGGGAATGACCACCATTAAAACCAAATTGGAAATCATCTTGGCGGCATCCTCGGTCACAATCTTCTTTTTTTTGAGTATAATTCCAATTCCCATCAGCAGAAACAGCACTGCTACCTGCTTCATCAAAATCCAAGCCATTTTGGGCCCTCCTTAACGTTCTCGTTTAGGCGAACTCCTCGGATAGATCGGCCCATTCTTCCATCCGGTCGGAAAGTTCAGTCCGCATTTCTTCAAGCTGCTGGCAGATCAAGGCCACTTTTTGATAATCACATGAGATGGCCGGATCGCACATTTCCTGCTGTGCCTGTGCGATCTGAGTTTCCAAATCCGAGATCTCCTGCTCTACCTGAAGCAGACGCTGTTTCCGTGCAACTGCTTGGGCGCGCTGTTTTTTACTGCGGTAATAGTCGTTTTCTTTGTTTGGTTTTGTCGACGGTTCTGACGGTTGCTTTTCTTTATCCGACCGTCCGCTGCTCTTCTCCAAATAGGATTCATATCCGCCTTCATAGCTGACAAAGCCATCGTGGTACATTTCCACAATTCTGCTCGGCATTCGGCTGAGCAGATACCGATCATGCGAAACCATCAAAATGGTTCCTTCATATTTCATAAGCGCCTTATCCAACACTTCTTTGGTGGACAGATCCAGATGGTTGGTCGGCTCGTCCAATAACAGGACATTTCCTTCCTCATACATCATAATGGCAAATTTAAGCCGCGCTTTTTCGCCGCCCGACAATTTTCTAACCTCTTTATAGACCGATTCTCCGGTAAACAGCAAATTGGCCAAAACATTGCGAATGTCCTGCTCATACGTTGCCGGAAACCGATCCCAAAGTTCCGCTAATACGGTTTTGTAGGGATGCAAATCCAGCTGTTCCTGTTCAAAATAAGCAATTTTGACATTTCTTCCCCACTGGATGCGGCCTTCCTGCGGCTGAAGCTGCCCCAAAATGGTCTTTAAAAAGGTCGATTTTCCGACTCCATTGCTGCCGACAAGCGCTACTTTTTCGCCGCGAAGCAAATCAAACTCGACATCTTTGCAAAGAACACGCTTGGACGAACCGTTGCCCACTTTCATGGTCAGCCCCAGCACATGCAGCACATCTTTGACCGGTTCCCGTTCAAAACGAAACGCCATGCGTGCCGGATGCAGCGGTTTTGGCGGTTGTTTCACTCGTTCCATCCGTTCCAGCTGTTTTTCTTTGCTTTTTGCCATACCGGAAGTCGATGCACGTACTTTATTTCGGGCAATGTAATCGGTCAGCTTCGCGACATGCGCCTGCTGCATTTCATATTCTTTGACCTGCCGTTCATACAGCATTTCCCTTGTATGGGTGTACTTTGTATAATTTCCTTTATACGCGGTAAAATGGAGATTCGCAAGCTCCCATATTTTTGTACAAATTTTATCTAAAAAATAACGGTCATGAGAAACCACAACCAACGCACCTTTATAACTTTGCAGATAGTCTTCCAGCCATAACAGCGTAGCAAAATCTAAATGATTGGTCGGCTCGTCCAAAATGAGCAGTTCCGGTTCGGATAACAATAATTTCGCAAGCGCAAGGCGCGTTTTTTCTCCGCCGGATAACGTCGCACAAATCGTATCCATCTCGCGGTCTCCGAATCCCATTCCATTCAGGATGGTTTTAATTTTGACCTCGATTTGATATCCTTCATTGGCTTCAAAATACGACTGCAGTTGATTGTATGTGTCTGTGATTTTTTGGTATTCCGGGCTGGAATGATCGGTAATCTGCGCCATCTGCGCGGCAAGACGTTTCAGCTTCTGCTGGGCATCCAAAATAGGCCGAAAGACCGATCTCATCTCTTCCAAAATCGAACAAGCACCATCGACACCGCTGTTTTGACGTAAAAACCCGATTCTTAGTCCCGTTCGGACGGCGCGTTCCCCTTCATCCACCGGAAGGGATCCTTCCAAAACATTGAGCAGCGTCGATTTTCCAACTCCATTGGCGCCAACCAATCCGATTCGGTCTCCTTCTTCAATTTTTAGGTTGACCCCCATGAAGATGACTCTCTCTGCAAAAAGCTTTGATACATTTTCTAAGCTGATCAGCATAATTTTTATATCCTTTTTAACAATTTCCTTTTTTCTATATGTACCGGCACCAATCCCCCGCATCCTTTTGTTCTGTCAAGTTGAAAAGTCTTATTCCTCTAGCAGGTGTTCGGATTTTTCTTCCGAAATGGTCGAAATTCGCGCCAATTTTTGCCGGATCATACGTGTACGTACGCCGACTAATTTATCCAACTCATGATTTGCCTGTTCCAATCTCTGCTGGGTCATATTCAGCACATCGCCGAATCGATCAAATTCCGTTTTGACAGCACCCAAAACATCCCATACTTCGCTCGAGCGTTTTTGGATGGCAAGCGTTTGAAATCCCATCTGCAGACTATTCAGCAAAGCAGCCATTGTTGTCGGTCCGGCAATGTTCACTTTGTAATCTCTCTGCAGGGTTTCCAACAAATTTAAACGAAGAACCTGCGCATACAATCCCTCAAAGGGCAAAAACATAATCGCGAAATCGGTTGTATAAGGAGGATCCAAATACTTGTCCCGAATATCTTTTGCAAACGATTTGATGCGGGAAACGAGTTGTGAAGATGCCGCGGTAATGGCATCCGGTTCTCCATTTTCATAAGCATCTGTCAGTTTAGTATACGCATCCGCCGGAAATTTTGCATCGATCGGCAGATAGACCGGCTGATCGCCGTCACCCGGCAGTAAAACAGCATATTCCACCACCGTCCGGCTCCCTCGCTTGGTCGCCACATTTGCCTGATATTGTTCCGGCGACAAAATCTGTTCCAAAATCGCACCCAGCTGAACTTCCCCGACAATTCCCCTGGTTTTCACATTGGACAGCACTTTTTTTAAATCCCCGACTCCGGCCGCAAGGGTCTGCATTTCACCCAGTCCGCGGTAAACCTGTTCCAAGCGGTCACTCACCAATTGAAACGATTTTCCAATTCGGGTTTCCAGTGTTTTTTGCAGTTTTTCATCCACCGTTGCCCGCATTTCGTCCAATCTGCGGGCATTGTCTTCCTGCAAAAAGGTCAACCGTTTTTCCACGGTTTCGCGCATCTCTTTGAGTTGTTGATCCGATTGATTTGTAAATCCTTGAAAGCGCTGATCGACACTGCGCATCATCATAATGACCGATTTTTGCATGCTGTCCTGTCTTCCGGACAATTCCTTTGACATGGAAGATTGATTCATCGAAAGGGTTTGCCCTAAGGAAGTTACCATGCGTGCAATGGTTTGACTCGTTTCCTGCCGAATTTGACGGGATTCGGCAGCGAGTGTTTCCTTCAGCTGATCAAATTCTGCATAAAGGGAACGGTTGTTGGTTTGGTTCCGTTTGAGCTGAAAAACGGTAACGCATGCTGCCGCTGATAGGATCACTCCGAAAAATCCCATACCAAGCAACAGCCACAACAGGCTGTTGGGCTCCATGTTCTCACCTATTTCTGTTGGTTCTATCTTACTTTTATCGGATTGTGAAATCCTCTGAATGTTTATTATACCATAATTCTTTACAGATTCAACCGATGAACAAGAAAAAAAGAACATTTATTTCATTTCTTTATAAAGGTGTTTCCTCATAATGAAAAAGCCTTCCAAAATGGAAGGGCTTTTCTTTAGTACTTACAGGACATACAGTACATACAGCAGTTTTAAATTAGAAATCAATGTGGTATAAACATAGAGTAAATGGTATGTTACAAGATGTCCGTTTTTTTGGTGAGTGGTCAGTTTCGGATAGTGCAGTGGTCAGTTTCGGATGGTATGGTGGCAACTTTTGGGTTGTATTGTGGGCAGTTTTGGATAGTCTTCCATAAATTAATTTGTATGGTACCCAAATTCGGTTAGTTCAATGCTTTTTTATATGGTGCGCACTTCTGTGCATTGTGACCGATTCATAGGATATGGTTCGGTGATATTATAAAAAGCAGAGTTGATTTTCTTGGGTTAAACGAATCGAATTGGGAAAATATTTGTTGGATTCGGTTTTTTTATCGCGCATTTGTTCCGATTCTTTTCTCAATGGTACCCAGTTTCGGATAGTGATGGATGAAATCTGCGGACCCAAAAAACAGGTACACAGAATTGAGTACCCAGTTTCGGCTAGTGTACGATGGATGTTTTCGTGGGCAGAGACTGTCTTTTTTTACTGAAATACCAATAAAAAACAAGGGGAAAAACAGAGATGCACCGAAATGGTACCCAGTTTCGGTTAGTTGGGTAATGAAAAACAGGGGTGTCAAACGGTCTTATGTAACACCCAAAATCGTTTTTAAAATATCGTTTACCAATTTGCTGTCGGTGACTTTTTGTGCGGAAGCAGCCGCTTTAATCGCGTCAATGACTGCGGCATCCAAATAAAAGGTTTTGTTTTTGGCACTGCGCTCTGTATTCCGTATAATGAAGGCCGATAAATCCACTTGGCCGGATGATTTTGTCCTTGAGCGTTTTGGCGCAGGAGCAGGCGGTGCTTGTACGGTTGCAGTTGCAGTCACGCTGCTTTTTGGTGCATTTTTTAGCTCCGATTCAGAGACAGTCGATGAGTTTGGCTCTGCAGAAAGGCTGGGAGCAGCAGTCGTTTTGGAATGGAGCCGGGCATCTTTCGCTTCTTTTTTCGCTTCTTTCGCCTGACGTTCCAGAACACTTTTTGTAAATTTGTTAGCCATTTGGAATCCTCCTTCATGCAGTATCGTTGGGATGCATCATACGTCCCATTCACGATTAGAACCGTGAATATATTCGCTATTCGTTCTTAGATTCATCTTTTATTATACTATTTTTCTTGCGAGCATTTCGTCGACTAATGACGCGATCGCATCACAGCCTTTTGAGCGAATGTCGTAGAGTGAAATCGGAACGGCGGCAAGTTCGCTTTCGGTGATTCGAACATTGCGCGGTACGATGGTCTTAAACAAAATTTCCCGCAAATCAGATGTATCCGGTGAAGTACGCAGAAATTCCAAAAAGTCCGAGGAAAGCCGATTGCGTGCATCGTAATCGTTGACGATAAATCCTTTGATATTGTCTTTTCGACGCAGTCTGCGGCGGGCATCTTCCCACAGTGCAATAAACAGCTGTGCGCCCTCAATCGCGTTCATTGAAACGTCGCTGACCAGCAGAATCGAATCGGATACCAAAAAAGCATTTTGGTTGACGATCGACATGCTTGGATTGGTATCGATCAAAATATGGTCGTACTGGTCAAAAAAATCCTTATGATCGGATAAATAGTTGGTTAGTATCTGTTCGCGCCCTGCTACGGATGCTATTTTTAGTTCCGCTTTATGTAAAAAGATCGACCCGGCGATCATATCCAGCTGCGGCAGTTGACTGATCGGCTGCTTGAGCACCAGACGCTCGGGCGTGGGCGGTTCATTGTCGATGCTGTAAATATCGTACGTGGTACAAAGATTGGGGTCGGTTCGGTCAATTCCCATATTGTTGGTCAGATTGCCTTGTAGGTCGCTGTCAATGACCAGCACTTTATTGCCAAGCTGGGAAAGAATGCCGCCGATATTAAAGCAAAGCATGGTTTTGCCGACTCCGCCTTTCAGCGTTCCAAATGTTAAAATCTTCCCCATTTGATAACCTCCCATATATTGACGAATCCAATCATGAATACCATAGTGATTCTATAATACCATTTATTATACCATATAATAACAATTATGCCAACTATTTTATTCGCTTATGCCTTAATTAATCAATTATATAATATAAAATGCATTCTATTTTATATTATAATTATTATTAAATTAATAACTGTATAATTTAATATATAATTTATTATAAAAAATAACATATTTTAAAACATAAGTATTAATATATTAATTAATATAACTATTAATACAGTAACTATTAGTTAATATATTAAATATAATATTAGAAATTATATCGGTGATGACAAGAGCCATTCGCTGTTATATACTTTATTATAAGCATGTCCTCATGCAAAACATGTCATAAAAGGGACATGCACTCCATTATTCATGAATAAAATAGAAAATTGTTTCGCGAATAGAAAAACGAATAGAAGTTCGAATTGTCTTGTAGACCGGTTAAAACTATGGTATTCTACCATTAGAAAAGGGGAAAGACGTCCTATGAAAGACAACGATCAATTGATTCAGGAATTAAAACAGCTGCTGCCGGAATATATGGCGCAGAAACGCATTTTGATCGGCGGCCGGCGCAGCCGCATGATCCGATGCATCAATCCGGAACATGAAGACCGCAATCCCAGCATGTCTTATAACCGGAAAAGCCAGACTCTGCATTGCTTTGCATGCGGGGTCAGCTATGACCTGTTCGATGTCATCAAAATGGATTACCCGGAATGCGATAGTTTTCCCCGTCAAGTGAAAAAAGCCTGTGATATCTTCGGAAAACCATTTCCGGAATCGTTTGGGCGCGGCGATCAAACGGCCTCTCGTAAAGAACCTGCAAAAAGTTTACAGCGGGAGATCCAACCCATGCCCGACTATACGATGCAGATCCAAACTGCGATTGAAAAAAACGGAATCGGCGGGTCGTATTTTGCCAAACGAGGGCTGTCGCAGGCGATTTGTGAACGATTCCGTCTATATGAAAGCGCAGGGCGTGCGGTTTTGCCAATCTATACCGACGCAGCCTGCACCTGTTATTGTGCGCGTGCAATCTCCGATACACTCGAACCGCGCTATAAAAACAGCGCGGGTGCTATGGAAATTTTTGGAGCAGACTATCTTTCCGGCGAGGGGAAAGGCGGCGCATTATTTATCACCGAGGCGATTTTTGACGCACTGTCGGTCGAAGAATGTGAGTTTCAGGCAATTGCACTGTGCGGTGCGGCAAACGTGCGGAAATTTTTGGCGCTGTGTGAAGCGAATCCGGCGGCCGCCAACCGCTACACGTTTTTGGCGGCAGGGGATTCCGATGATGCAGGCCGCCGCATGAATGAACAGCTCAAAGAAGGGCTGTCCGCGCTTGGATTGGAATGCCGGGTGGTGAACTTGCCGCAGGGAATCAAGGATTTGAATGAACTGCTGATACGCGACAAAGCGGCACTGCAGGAGTGCTTGGAGCGTGCCTGCAACGAAGACCAGTATCAGTATGAGCGCACCAACGCAGCGGGGGCGATTGATGACCTGCTCGATCAATCCCTGCGTTTGGCGAGTCGTAATGCGTATTCGACGGGATTTTTAGAACTGGACAGCATTTTAGACGGCGGTTTTTACGCCGGTCTCTATATAATAGGAGCGATTTCGTCGTTGGGAAAGACTTCGTTTGTGCTCCAAATTGCAGATTACATAGCCCAACATGAAACGGACGTGTTGTATTTTTCGCTGGAAATGAGTCGAATTGAATTGATGGCGAAAAGCATTTCCCGCATCAGTTATGGGCAGGATCCCACCGCGAAACGCACCGATGCGCTGACTATGCGGCAGGTGCTGCGTGCGGATATGGCGGAAAACAGCCCGCAGAAAGCGCTGTTTCGCAGCGCAGTGGACACCTATCGAACCGTAGGGAAGGGACTTTATATCCGCGAGGGAATCGCGGATATCGGTGCGCAGGACATCCGCCAAGCGGTGCGCGAACACATCCGCCTGACGGGACGGAAACCGTTGGTTGTGGTGGACTATCTGCAGATTTTACAGCCCGCAGACCCGCGCGCGACCGATAAACAGAACACCGACCGCGCGGTTGTCGAACTCAAACGCATCAGCCGCGATTTTGACATTCCGGTGTTTGCGGTTTCCAGCTTCAACCGTGAAAATTATCGCAATTCCGTTTCAATGGAGGCATTTAAAGAGAGCGGCGCGGTGGAATATTCCTCCGACGTCCTGCTTGGCCTGCAGTTGGCGGGGGCAGGGGAGCCGGGATTTGATGTCAACGCGGCAAAAGCGGAATCCCCGCGGCAAGTGGAGCTTGTGATGCTTAAAAACCGGAGCGGACTGCCGTTTGCAAAGATTCGGTACCGCTATTATGCACGGTATTCCTATTTTTCAGAGGGAATTCGACTCAAGCGCTGATTATCAGTGATAACTTCGATTCGGAGAGAATTCGACTCAAACGCTAACTATCAACAATAACTTCCATTTTATTACAATCAAGTTACATCTGCGGACTTTATAATTAAATAGCAACCTAGCAAGAACGGATGGCGCTCACATCCGTTCTTTTTTTGTGCGTTCGCGCGTAGAATCGTATAAAAAAGTTACAAAACGGTAACAATAAGTTACAAAATGATGACAAAAACCATTGACAAGCAAAATTAAATGGGATATACTAGATTGCAAACAAGGGAAATATTGGAGAGATGTTTCTCTTGGCAAAAAAACTGATTTTAAATTATAGGAGGAGAATCCCTATGAAAAAACTAATTGCTTCCCTTTTGACGGTTGCTACAGTTGCTTCGATGGCTAGCATTTCTGCTTTTGCTGAAGATGCTAAAGAGTATTCT
The DNA here is from genome assembly GCA_938014855.1 of uncultured Clostridia bacterium. Lineage (GTDB taxonomy): Bacteria > Bacillota > Clostridia > Oscillospirales > Ruminococcaceae > Anaerotruncus. Next base: position 8,803 of record CALLQM010000252.1, read on the forward strand.
GCAAATGTAAACATTGCTGAAGCTGGTAATGTTTATACCGATACTAATAAAATTCTGTCAAAGAATGAAATTCAGCCTGATGAAACCATTTATATTAACTTAA
>CALLQM010000253.1 GCA_938014855.1 uncultured Clostridia bacterium
TTACGGGAATTGCCCCGAATGAGATTTCGGTGGATATCGGAACAAAACATGCCGGATATGTCCCCTTGAATGAATTGACAGAGGATCCGAATGCAAAACCGGAAGACTTGGTAAAAGTCGGCGACGAAATCGAATTGATGGTTGTTCGCGTAAATGATGTTGAAGGCACAGTTATGCTTTCGAAAAAACGTCTTGATCAGATTGCTGGTTTTGAAAAAGTAATGGGTGCCGCTGATAGCGGAGAAATCCTTGAAGGCGTTGTTGTAGAAGTAATTAAGGGCGGAGTTCTTGCTCTTACAAATGGTGTAAAAGTATTTATTCCGGCTTCTCAGGCAACCATGTCCAGAAACGATAATTTGGAAGACCTGCTTAAAAAAGATGTACAGTTCAAGATTCTCGAGACCAACCGTCAGCGCAAACGTGCAGTTGGCTCTATTAAAGCTGTTCTGCGTGAAAAGAGAAAAGAACTGGAAGAAAAATTCTGGCAGGATGTTGAAATCGGTAAGAAATATACCGGTACAGTGAAATCGCTTACAAGCTATGGCGCATTTGTCAATCTTGGCGGCGTCGATGGTATGATTCATATTTCCGAATTGAGCTGGAGCCGGATTAAACATCCTTCCGAAGTAGTCAATGTGGGCGATACGGTTGATGTTTATATCAAGGATATCGATACAGAAAATAAGAAGATTTCCTTGGGTTACAAGAAAACAGAAGATAATCCTTGGGAAATCCTCAAGAATAAATATGAAGTTGGCGCAGTTTGCACAGTCAAAATTGTTTCAATGACCACTTTTGGTGCGTTTGCTCAGATTATTCCGGGTGTTGATGGATTAATCCACATCAGCCAAATTGCAAATGAGCGTATCAACAAGCCGTCCGATGTTCTTTCCGTCGGTCAGGAAGTGCAGGTTAAAATCACGGAACTCGACTTTGATAGAAAACGTGTCAGCCTTTCTATGAGAGCTCTTCTGGAAGAAGAGAAGAAAGAGGAGGCTCCTGCACAGGAAGAAGATTCTGCTGTCGTTTATGAGGCTGCTCCTTCCGAAGAATAATTTGCAGCATAATAAAAGCCATCCCAAACGGCATATTAAAGGGACGTTTTAGATGACATATCAATTTAAAATTGTCAAAAAACCGGCTTAACGATTTTATGAACAGGCAGCGGCACGAGTATCGAAATGATATTCGTGCCGTTTCTGAATTTTCGCACTAATATTTCGATTGCTGTTTTTAACAGTCGTATAATTTGCGCCTATGCTTATAAAAGAGGCGTTATATTGTGCAATATGCAAAAAAGTAGTATAATGAAAAATCATGTAACAAAACAACGGAGGAATAAGCGTGCCGATTAAACGTTGGAATCGAAAGTATCCGGATCAAGCATTGGTAAGCCAGCTTGCAGATGAGCTAAAGCTTCCGCCAATTGCAGCAAATGTCCTTGTAAGCAGAGGATATGATACCAAGGAAAAAATTCAGGCATTTTTGACTGATGATAGACTTTCCGACCCGATGCGTTTAAAAGATATGGATAAGGCGGTAGAGCGCATTCACCGTGCAGCACGGGATGGAGAAAAAGTAGCGGTCTATGGAGATTACGACTGCGATGGAATCATGGCTACTGTACTGATGTAAAGTTATCTTGAATCAGTTGGAGTAAATGTCTGTTATTATATCCCCCAACGCGATAGGGAAGGATATGGACTCAACATGGATGCGCTTAAGCTTATTGCGGATGACGGCGGATCGCTGGTAATCACGGTTGATAACGGAATCACTGCCATTGGGGAAGTGGAATATGCCACTTCACTGGGACTGGATATCGTGATTACCGACCATCATAAACCGCGTGATGTGCTTCCGAATGCGGCAGCGGTGGTCGACCCGCATCGTTTGGATGATGACAGCGGCTGTGAATATTTGGCGGGCGTCGGGGTTGCATTTAAACTAGTATGTGCACTGGAAAATGATGACGGCGGATTGATGCTGGATCAATACAGCGATATTGTTGCAATTGCCACAGTTGCGGATATTGTGCCGCTGGTTGGAGAAAACCGCTTAATTGTCCGCCACGGCTTACAGTCCCTGCAAGATACCGATAACGAAGGATTATCTGCGCTTATTAACGTGTGCGGGATGTCCGGGAAAGTGCTTTCATCTGAAAATATCGCGTATGGAATTGTTCCAAGAATTAATTCTGCCGGTCGATTTGATTGTGTGGACGAGGCGATGGAACTGTTTGTCGGCGAAGGGGAAGAACTGGAAGAACTGGCAAACGGAATTAATTCATTAAATGAAAAGCGCCGCCAAGTGGAAGATCAAATTATAAAACAGATTATGGAACAATTGGAAAATAATGCAGAAGTACTTATGAAACGCGTCATCGTAATTTATGGAGAACACTGGCACCATGGCATTGTTGGCATTGTGGCTTCCAGAATGGTTGAGCGGTTCGGAAAGCCCTGTATCGTCATATCGGTGGAAGGCGATGTTATACGCGGATCTGCACGCAGTATTGAAGGGTTTTCGATTATTGACGCAATCAATGCGTGTGCTGTACATCTTGAACGCTATGGTGGGCATAATCAGGCGGCAGGTCTTACCATGAAACCCGGTCACCTTGAGCAGTTTGCCTGCGATATCAATGAATGGGCTGCAAATCATTTTCCGGAAATGCCCCAGCAAACACTTCATATTGATTGTGCGATTTCGCCTAAAATGCTGAATGTTGAGAGCATTCAGCCGCTTTCCATTTTGGAACCTTATGGTTCGGGAAATGAATTACCGGTGTTTTTGGTGGAAAACTGTATGATACAGGGAATTTATCCCATTGGAGATGGAAAACATGTACGTTTGCGCTTGGCGGGCGAAAATACCGTCTTTTATGCGGTTCGCTTTGGCATTTCTGCACAGGATTTTCCATACAGTGTTGGTGAAAAGGTTGATCTTGCAGTAACGGTTGATGTCGGCGAATGGAATGGAGAACTTCGGTTGTCTGTTAAGATTAAAGATATTCACCTGGCCAATATTGACTATGATAAAATACATGATTCCGAGCAGGTTTATCAGCGGCTGATGCGCTGTGAACAAATTGAAGCGCCGATTCGGAAGCAGGCAGTGCCTAATCGGGACGATATCGCGGTTGTTTACCGCTATTTGCGTTCCAAGGGAAATCTGAATGCACCCGACGAAGTGATCTATGCAAAACTATGCGGAAATATATCCTGTCTTTGTAAATTGAAAATCGCAATTGATGTATTGGATGAAATGAAACTGATTATACGAAAGCCAAAAGGTTTGGGCAAACATGTTTCTGTGGTTCCAAATCCTGCCAAAGTGGATATGAAAGATTCAAAAATACTCCAAACATTGAAATAGCGTTTCTTATTTTGGTCGGTTAAGGGGAACTGCCGGAGTAAGAATAGGCAGGTTACGGGCAGATGTCCGTAATGGAGGGGCAAGATGAAATACTACGTAATTGATGAATTGTTAGATGCTATTACAAAGAGCGGCAAAATTTATGATCATGATAAGATTAGGGAGGCTTATGAACTGGCAAATACGGCACACCAAGGGCAGTGCCGCGTTTCCGGTGAACCATATATCTCTCATCCGATTGCCGTTTCAATCATATTAGCCGATCTGGGTATGGACAGCGATTGTATTGTTGCTGCGCTGCTCCACGATGTAGTTGAAGATACCGATACTTCCTTGGAAATGATTGAAAAGCAGTTTGGCTCGGATGTATCGCTTTTGGTCAATGGTGTCACAAAGCTTGGTAAGATCAGCTACACTTCTAGGGAAGAGCAGCAGGCTGAAAATGTGCGTAAAATGCTTTTGGCGATGGCGCAGGATGTACGCGTTATCATTATTAAGCTTGCCGATCGCCTGCATAATATGCGTACAATCGAAGTAATGCCTGACCAAAAACGCCGCGATAAAGCGTTAGAAACCATGGAAGTCTATGCGCCGTTAGCGCATAGGCTTGGTATTCGTGCTGTCAAAGAAGAATTGGAAGATTTGTCTTTGCGTTATCTTGACCCGATTGCCTATCACGATATTGAAAAGATGTTGGATCTCAAAAAGGCCGATCGGCTGAGCTTTTTGGAGAAAATCAAGTTAAAGATTCGAGAACGTCTTGCGGATGAATATAATGAAATTTATATTGATGGACGGGTAAAAAGCATCTACGGGATTTACCGCAAAGTCTATATGCAGGGGCGTGCATTTGAGGAAATTTTTGATATCTATGCAGTGCGAATCATCGTGGATTCTGTCTTTGAATGCTACAATATCTTAGGTATTATCCACGATATGTTTCGACCGCTTCCAAATCGTTTTAAGGATTATATATCCACACCAAAGCCAAATATGTATCAATCCCTGCACACTACGGTCATTGATAAGGAAGCCATTCCGTTTGAAGTGCAGATTCGTACATGGGATATGCATCATACAGCCGAATATGGTATCGCAGCACACTGGAAATACAAAGCAGGCATTACCGGAAAAGATAAGCTTGAGGAGCGTCTTGCATGGATTCGTCAGCTCATTGAAAACCAAAAAGAGTCTGATGATGCGGAAGACATTGTACGCTGTATCAAAAGTGATCTTTCTCCGGAAGAAATCTTTGTGTTTACACCCAAAGGGGATGTTATTAGTCTTCCGACCGGTGCGACTGTAATCGATTTTGCATATGCAATCCATACAGAAGTCGGAAACCGTATGATTGGTGCAAAAATAGATGGTCGAATGGCATCGCTGGATACGAAACTGCATACCGGTCAAATTATCGAAATTTTGACGACCAATGCAAAAGACCATGCTCCAAGCCGGGATTGGCTCAAACTGGCACGTACATCGGAAGCGCGCAACAAAATACGCAACTGGTATAAAAAAGAGCGCCGGGAAGAAAATGTCGTACAGGGCAGAGCGGAAATTGAAAAGGAATTCCGCCGGAATATGATTACACTGCCGGACGGAAAAGTACAAGAATTTTTGGCCAATATTGCGAAACGACAGCACTTTGATGTGGTGGATGATTTTCTTGCCGCGATAGGCTACGGCGGAGTTCTGTTGTCAAAGATTATGCCGCGTATTAAAGATGATTTTGTGCGGATGTATCGATCAAAACAGTCAATGAGTCCCACAGAGCGCGTGCTTGCCAAGAAAGCGCCGCCGCGCAGGAAAAAAGGTAGATCGGAAGAGCACACGTCTGAACTCCAGTCACACCACTGTATCT
>CALLQM010000254.1 GCA_938014855.1 uncultured Clostridia bacterium
TTTTTATCGCGATCATCTTGAAATGTATGGACAGGACCGCGTACACTTTCCGCTGTAAGCAGAGGCTGGTCGCATACCGAAAACATACAGCCGTCCATTCCCGGTCGGAGTGCTTCAAGACCCAAGCGAATGGTGATGCTGATATCGTCTGTGGTATCCTCGTTTTCTACAATGGTAAACCCGCACTGCGCCGCAGAAACTGCGACCGGAGCATAACGCGTTACAACGACCGTTTGGTTAAATAGTTCACTTGGATGATTCCCAAACACAGTATCCACCAGCATATGTCCGCCAAAATTGGATAACAGTTTGTTTTCGTGAAATCGCTTAGAATGTCCCGATGCCAAAAAGATACAGCCGATTTTTAATGCCATGATAAGCCCTCCGATGTTTTGCTCGATGGGCGGTCATACGCTGCTGCGCATGACCGCCCATTTTTCGCTTTATTTTTTTCTGCTGTAAGGGGTGTTCTTAAGCGGCAGGCTGGTACGGAATTCACCGTCACGATTATAGTAAGCAAGCTGGACAGCCGGAGCAGTCGGAATGGAACAAATTTCGCCGATTCCTTTGGCTCCCTGAGCAAGTTCGCTGTGACTGCGCTGAATAATCAGCGGCTTAATATCCGGTGTTTGTGTGGATTTAAACAAACCAAGCGTACCGTATTTTGCGGTAGGTTTGCCATGATCAATCGGGAAGTCCTCCGTGAGAGCATAACCAAGGCTCATAACGACGCCGCCTTGAATTTGTCCTTCAATGCTGACCGGATTGACTGCCTTGCCCACATCGTGTGCCGCAAGTATTTCTCTTATTTTACCACTTTCGTCAAGATCAACCAAGTGGGTAGCATAACCATAAGCAATATGGCTGACCGGATTGGGCTTATCAGATCCCATTTTATCTGTAACACCCAGGTATTCACCATAAAATTCCCGCCCGTTCAATGCTTCAAGCGGCTGACTGCCTTTTGCTTTCAAAAGATTCAAAGTCGCTTGTTTGGCTGCTTCGCCTGTAAACAAGGTCTGACGGGATGCGGTTGTATTACCGGAATCCGGGCAATGAGATGTGTCAGGTGTTTCATAAACAACTTGATTTGGAGAAAATCCGGAAACATCACAGATAATCTGCGTCACGATGGTTCCCATACCCTGTCCGATGCAGGCTGCACTGGTGTGAATGTGAACTTTTCCATCTTCAACGGTGAGACGGCAGCGGCCGTAATCGGGAATACCAACACCAAGACCGCTGTTTTTCATTGCACAGGCAAGACCAGCTTTCGGGTGTGCATCATAATAAGGTTTGACAGCCTCAAGTGTTTGTGCAAGAGCGGTGGATTCGTCTGCAAATTGTCCGTTTGGAAGCACCTGTCCGGGGCGGATTGCATTGCGGTAACGGATTTCCCAAGGACTGATGCCTACTTTTTCTGCAAGAAGATTCAAATTACACTCCATCGCAAAACAGCTTTGTGTTACACCGAATCCGCGGAACGCACCGCTTGGAGGATTGTTGGTGTAGTAGGCTTTTCCGTCAATTTCAATATCTTGATAGTTATAAGGGCCGGCGGCATGGGTGCAGGCACGCTGTAGAACAGGGCCGCCCAAGGATGCAAATGCACCGGTATCTGTGACCAATGTTGCTTTCATGCCGGTTAAATAGCCTCTTTCATCACATGCTGTGGTAAATTCCATTTCGAATCCGTGACGCTTTGGATGATACAGCATGCTTTCTTTACGAGTAAAGGAAACTTTAACAGGTTTTTGAGTTAGAAGCGCAAGTACAGCGGCGTGATGCTGTACGGTCATATCTTCTTTTCCGCCGAATCCGCCGCCGACCATTTTGGCGACAACGCGTACTTTTTCAGCGGGGAGTCCGGTTGCTTCCACGCATTCTTTTTTGGTCTGATAAATGCCTTGGTCACCACAGTAAACCACAACTCCATCATTTTCCGGTGCCGCTACTGCAGTTTCCGGTTCAAGGAATGCATGATCTGTTGGCGGCGTGTGATACTTTTGAGTGACGACAAATTTTGAATTACGGATTTTTTCGTCTGCATTGCCGCGAACAAGATGCTCGTGTGCGATCAAATTGCCGGCTACAGATTCATGCACAAGAGGTGCATTTTCTGCTTTTGCTTCATCGACTGTGAAAACAGCCGGCAGCTCCTCATATTCAACTTTAACGAGCGATTTTGCTTTTTCCAAAGTTTCTTTGCTGTCTGCGGCTACTAATACAATCGGGTCTCCCAAGAAGTGAGTAATTTCACCAACGCCAATCAAAACAGCCTGATCTTTTTTTAGGTGGCCTACAATATGTTTGCCGGGCAAGTCGTCAGCGGTCACGCCAGCGGCAACACCAGGCAGTGCCTTGGCTTCGGTTGTATCAATGGATAGAACGCGCGCACGCGGATATTGACTGCGAACTGCACTGCCATAAAGCATGCCTTCCATATGAATATCATCTGAATATTCTGCTGTTCCCAACGCTTTTGCAAGAGCATCCACACGCGGCAGGTTTTCGCCTACAATACCGGTGAAATCATGTTTTGGAACGGAGATGCCTTCGCGAAAGATCTTTGCGGCAAGCAAAATCGCTCCTTCGATTTTCTTATACCCTGTGCAGCGGCAGATGTTGTTTTTAATGGCTTCTTTGACATCTGCAGTGGTCGGATCGGGATTGCGGTCGATCAGGCCTTTTGCGCTGATGATCATGCCCGGTGTACAAAATCCGCATTGTACCGCGCCGCAATGAACAAAGGACCAGCCATAAACATCTTTTTCACGATCAGAAAGACCTTCCAGCGTGACAATGGATTTTCCAACCGCTCTTTTGGTGGAAAGAATACATGCTTTTGTCGGCTTTCCGTCTACCAACACCATACAGGTGCCGCAAGCGCCTTCCGAGCATCCGTTTTTCACCGATGTGAGATCAAGTGTTTCTCTTAAAAAACCAAGCATTTTTTCGTCTTTTTCAGTAGAAACCGCTTGCCCGTTTACAATGAATTCATACATCGTGCAGACCTCCATTAAAAAATATTGAAACATTATTTTTTTTCTTATATTAATGATAAAAACCGATTGTATTAGTATTACTTTTATTAGTCTAACATTAAAAAAGTGAGAAAGCAAGTAGGTTATACTAGAAAAATGTACAAAAAACTAAAAATTTTTTAGGCAAACAAATTTTTTTTAAAAAATCCATTGACTTGTAGAAATTCTATGTTATTATGGACTCATACAACAAAAATATAGTTGACAGGTAACAGACAAATAGTAGGAGGTCAGTTTGGATGGAACAAATTAAATGGGCGGCCAACCGGATGCCTAAATCCGATGATAAACAGCTAAGCGTTATGTCGCTGGAAAATATTGAGAAAGCGCGCAAGTTTCACAGCAGTTTTCCACAGTATGCGGTGACTCCTTTGGCGGAACTCAAAAATATGGCTGAAAACTTGGGCTTAGGCGGTTTCTTTGTAAAAGACGAATCCTATCGATTTGGACTGAATGCATTTAAGGTATTGGGCGGTTCGTTTGCAATGGCGCGTTATATCGCGCAGCAGCTCGGACGTGACGTGTCGGAAATGACATATGATTACCTGACATCAGATAAACTGAAAAAAGAATTTGGTCAGGCTACATTCTTTACCGCTACTGACGGAAACCATGGACGCGGTGTTGCATGGGCGGCCAACAAACTCGGACAAAAATCGGTTGTTCATATGCCGAAAGGCAGCACGAAATCCCGTTTTGACAACATTGCCAAAGAAGGCGCTAAAGTCACAATCGAAGAAGTAAACTATGATGATTGTGTCCGTATGGCGGCAAAAGAAGCGGCAGAAACCCCGCGCGGCGTTGTTGTTCAAGATACCGCTTGGGATGGTTATGAGGAAATTCCGGCATGGATCATGCAGGGTTACGGAACAATGGCCGCGGAAGCTGCGGAACAAATCAAAGCAGCCGGTGTTGAACGTCCGACCAATAGCTCTGTTCAGGCAGGCGCAGGCTCTTTGGCAGGCGCAATGCAGGGCTGTTTTGCCAATCTGTTCCCGGGTTGCTGCGC
>CALLQM010000255.1 GCA_938014855.1 uncultured Clostridia bacterium
GCCAACCGAAGGAGCAGTTTATCTCGATGGCAGAATGATGGCTGGGAGAAAGCCTCACCAAATGGCAAAGGCGGGCATTGCGCGTACTTTTCAGAATATACGCTTGTTTAAGAAAATGACGGTGCTCGAAAATGTAAAGGTTGCATTTAACCTGAGAATGAAGTATTCTGGTTTACAGGCAGTGCTTCGGCTTCCAAGATACTGGAAAGAGGAAGCCGAAATTGACAGAAAAGCAAGAGAACTGCTGAAAGTATTCCATATGGAACATCTTACCGACCATATTGCGGAGAATCTGCCATATGGGCAGCAGCGCAAGCTGGAAATTGCGCGCGCATTGGCAACCGAACCGAAGGTTTTGCTCTTGGATGAACCTGCCGCAGGGATGAATCCGACGGAAACTGCAGAACTGATGGAAGCGATTTCCATCATTCGCAAGGATTTTGGAATCTCAATTTTGCTGATCGAGCATGATATGAGTTTGGTTATGAGCATTTGTGAGCGTCTTGTGGTGATCGACTATGGTCAGATTATAGCGGCGGGAACGCCGAAAGAAATCGCAAGCAATCCGAAAGTAATCGGCGCTTATCTTGGCAATTAGGGAGGGAATCACGAATGCTGAACGTTTCAAACTTAAATGTATCCTATGGTGCAATCCATGCCATTCATGATGTCAGCCTCGAAGTAAAAGAGGGTGAGATCGTATCGCTGATCGGCGCAAATGGTGCCGGAAAAACGACTACGCTTCATACCATCACAGGGCTTAAAAAAGCGGCCTCGGGTCAGGTTACGCTTGGAGATGTCAATCTACTTACGACCAGTCCATCCAAAATTATTCAGCTGGGCATTGCGCATGTTCCGGAAGGGCGCCGCATTTTTTCTCAAATGACTGTACAGGAAAACTTGGAAATGGGCGCATTTATTGTGAAAGAAAAAGCGCAGGTTGATGAGGATATCGAAAATGTGTATAAGCATTTTCCAAGACTAAAGGAGCGCTATCGTCAAGCGGGCGGTACGCTTTCAGGCGGTGAACAGCAGATGCTTGCAATTGGGCGCGCGATGATGAGCCGTCCGAAAATTATGCTGATGGATGAGCCGTCTATGGGTCTTTCGCCGCTTTTGGTAAAAGAAATCTTCAACATCATTTTGGAACTGAATCAATCGGGCATGACCATTCTACTGGTTGAACAAAATGCAAAAATGGCGCTTTCGATTGCTCACCGCGCCTACGTTTTGGAAACAGGGCGTGTGGTTATGAGCGGTAACGCCGCTGAAATGTTGGAAGATGATAAAGTCCGCAAAGCATATCTTGGAATGTAAAAAAAGAGCACCGGACGAAAATCCGGTGCTCCTTTCAATTGGAGATGAATCGAGTGTCTGAACAAAAAACAAATGTCATGCGTATGCTTGACAAAGCAAAAATCGACTACAAAGCCTATACTTATGACCACGAAGACGGAAAAATTGATGGGGTGAGTGTGGCGGAAAAATTAAATCAGGATGTCAAAACCGTGTTTAAAACAATCGTGACACGCGGAGCAAGCCGTGCAAATTATGTCTTTGTTTTGCCGGTTGCAAAGGAACTCGACCTCAAAAAAGCTGCCAAAACCGTGGGGGAAAAATCCGTGGAACTGATTCATGTGGATGAAATCAATAAACTCACGGGCTACATACGCGGAGGCTGTTCACCGATTGGCATGAAAAAGCTGTTTAAGACCGTGTTTGATGAATCGGTCAACGAGTTATCCCATGTCATTGTCAGCGGCGGAAAAATCGGTACGCAGATCGAGACGGCTCCCGCAGATTTGCTCAAGCTCGTCCGCGCGAAAACCGCCTCGATTACAATGGATTAAATGGTATCTTACTCATCGTCAAGAAACGTAAAGCGGTGCATGGTTTTTCCGTCCCGCTCAACATCTTCTAAAAACATAGAAAGCGGACGCACCCATAGCCCGCCTTCGCCGTAAAGCGGCTGATAAACCACTATGTCCTCCAGCGTTTCGCTGTGTTTTGCAACACCGATCACTCGATATTCTCTGCCCTTAAAATGGCGGTAGCGTCCGGGTTTTAGCGTTTGCGGCTTGGGCATCGCTATCTGCTGATTTGTATTGCGGGCATATTCCCAGTAATTGCTTGTTGCAGTCAAAATCAGCGCGGTGTATCCCGGAATATCAAACCGCACATTGCCGCATTCGGCTTTATAGGACTTTCCGGTGAGTATATCGGTTAAATTCTCTTCTTCACAGGGAATTACGACGCATTCCGGATGATCGGAGAGATTAAGCGCAACGTATACGCTCTGCTCATCGGTGTAACGGCGAAAGACAAATTGCTCATTTCGCACCACCAATTGTTCATAAGCTCCGATTTGCAGTGCGGGCAGAAATTTGCGCACATCGGCCAGCTGTTTCAGATGCTCCGTCAGCTGAAAATCAGCCCGCGGGATATCGTTTAAATCCAAACAGGGGCGTAAATCGGCATCGGAACCGTTTTGTTTGGTTCCAGTTATACCCCACTCACTTCCATAATAAATGGAGGGCACACCGGGCATCGTATACAGCAGAGTGTAGACATTTTTACAATGATTCGGGTTTTTCAGCGTAGAGGCCAATCGATTCACGTCATGATTGTCGGCAAAATTATAAAGGCAGAGGTGCTTATAAATACCGTCTTTCCCAAATTGGCGATTGAGCGAATACGCTATTTCGAAATAATTATGATCGTTGTGGGAGGAATAAAGTCCTTTGTAACATTCGTAATTGGTTACAGAATCGAGCATAGAATCATTTGCCCAGCAGTTGTAATCGCCAAGGATGATTTCGCCCATCAGCCAAAAATCCGAACGTTTCTTGTGGCAATAGGTGCGCAGACGGCGGAAAAATTCCCAATCAATGGAGTCAGCAGCATCCAGCCGCAGACCGTCGATGCCGAATTCATCCATCCACATTCCGACAGCACCCAGCAAATGATCGACCACTTCTGTATTTTGCAGATTAAGTTTTACAAGATTAAAGTGCCCCTGCCAGCAGTCGTATTGAAATGGATCGCCCAAAGGGCTGCAGCCATCAAAATTAAGGTTTTGAAACCAATCGCAGTATTTGGAATCTTGTCCATTCTGCAGAACGTCCCGGAACGCCCAAAACTCACGTCCTACATGATTAAATACACCGTCTAAAACGATACGGATACCTGCTTCATGCAGTTGTCTGCAAACCGCTTGAAACGTCTTTCGGTCTCCTAAACGAGGATCGATTTGATAATAGTCACTGGTGTCGTAGCCATGTTCGCCGGACAAAAATACCGGACCGAGGTACAATGCGTTTATGCCCAGCGATTTTAGGTGTGGAATCCAGTCCCCAATTTTTTTAATGCGGGGCACCATTGGCTCCCCGTTATTTTTGGTAGGTGCACCGCAAAATCTAAGCGGGTAAATGTGATAGAAAATAGATGAATTCACCCAGTTCATAATCGTATCCTTCCTTTAAATATCCGATCTTTTAACTGGTAATAGTATACAATATTGGTTCATAAAGCGCAATTCCTATCTTTTGACGTTTTATCTGTGAAATACAGAGTTCTCGTATAGAAAATCAAAAAACATCTGCTGGCTTTTGCCTGCTTACGACAATATTTCTAAAAAAAGGAGTGGATTTCAGAATGTTATTGAAAACATACAAAATTGATGATATACTTTTGACTAGAAATGTTTACCCAACAACGTGTCTGTATTTCTGAAGATCATTTGGTTAACTTGATGAAAAACTATAAATAAGGTTGTGTTGAAATGATTTCAGAAAACATTTACCGCACTCATACTTGCGGAGAATTTAGAGAAGAGCATATCGGCAAACAGGTTCGTGCCGCCGGCTGGGTGGAAAACATCCGCGACCATGGTGGCATTCAGTTTATCGATTTGCGCGACCATTATGGTGTAGTTCAGGTCGTTATCAAGGACGATGCAATGCTGACCGGTGTCACAAAAGAATGTGTCCTCACCGTTTCCGGCACCGTTGTTCGCCGTGATGAAGAAACGATCAACCCGAAGATCGCCACCGGTATTGTGGAAATCACAGTGGAATCGCTGACCATTTTGGGCAAATCGCGCAACGTATTGCCGTTTGAA
>CALLQM010000256.1 GCA_938014855.1 uncultured Clostridia bacterium
GACGTTCCAAAAACGCGTTTGAAGAATTGTTGCAGACCATGCAGATACGCAAGCAAACGGTAATAAAAAAGCTCGCCAAATTAATGGCTTGATAAATGAATGGTATTTAGAAGATTTGTCTGATAATATTAAACGTACTCTAACATATAAAAAGAAAAACGGACAATGGACCGGTTCATTTGCGCCTTATGGATACCAGCGCGATCCTAAAAATAAGAATCATTTTGTTGTTGATTCAGTTGCAAGTGAAGTAGTGAAAGATATTTATCGCATGTTTGCAAGTGGAATGGGATACATAGCTATTGCACAGTATTTAAATGAAAAAGGAATCCCCAATCCTACATTATATAAGCGATTACATGGAAGCAACTATAAAACAAACGAATCTAGAATTACATCTGGGATTTGGACTGATAATACGATTTATTTTATTCTTAGACAGGAAATTTATTTAGGTGTTTTGGTGCAAGGAAAAACACATAGTATAAGCTATAAAAACCAAAAACGAATTATGGTTCCAAAAGAGGATTGGATTCGGTGTCCCAATACCCATGTACCTATAATTGACAAGACCTTATGGAATGCTGTACAGCAAAGACTTTCTTCAAAGGCTAGGTCTTCTTATGCTAATGATGACAATAAAAGGATGCGGCATGCATTAAGTAATAAAGTATATTGTGCAGAATGTGGTAATATTATGTACAAAACGAGCAGTAAAGGAGCGAATGGCAGATATGAGTATTTGAAATGCCGTACTACAAAAACAACTAAAAGTATTTGTTCAAATATTAAATTTATTCGATTGGATCATTTGCAAGATTTAATATTATCCGAAATTAATGAATTCCTTTCACGATATTATAATCCTAAATTGGTTCAGCTGCCACAACAAGCACAGTGCCTATGTAAACAAGATGCGCTTACGCAGGAAAAAAAGCAGTTAGAAAATCAAATTGCTAAACAAAATAAATTATCTTTTAAAATTTATATGGATAAACTAGAAGGAGTCATTAATGAGGAACAATATTCTAATTACCAAAATGAATGCAAATTGAAGCAACAAAATTATCAGATACGTAAAAAAGTAATTAGGAAAGAATTATCAGAATTAAAAACAAATCAAAAGATTCAGGCAGATCAAATACATCTATTGCAATATCAGAAGCAAAATATTTTAACACATGAAATAGTAAATGAATTTATTAGTGCTGTTTATGTAGGGGGCGTTCAGAATGGACAAAGGGAAATTACTATAAAATGGAACTTTAGTTCGTAACATTTTGTTTTAACTGATGCACGACATGGTGGATATGACGGTGGAGCTATTGGAGTAAATAATGTTGTTGAAAAAGATATTAATCTAGCTATTGCAACAAAATTATATGATATTATGAGAATTAATGGATTTGATGCAGTTTTAACACGCGATACAGATAAGTCATTACATGATAATGATCATGCATCAAATCGTAAGAAAAAAACTTCAGATTTAAAAAAGCGTTTATCGATTGCGGAATCTTATGATAATGCAATATTATTAAGTATTCATCAAAACAAGTTTATTGGACCAAGATATTTTGGTGCTCAGGTTTTTTATGGGCCGGAAAATATAGAAAGTGAAACATTTGGGAAAATAATGCAAGATCGTCTTGTAAATATGTTGCAGCCTGACAATACAAGACGATCTAAAAAATGTGGAGATAGTGTTTACTTAATTTATAATGCCCCAATGCCAGCTTTGTTAATTGAATGTGGGTTTCTATCTAACCCACAGGAAGCTCATCTTTTAAGTACCGAAGATTATCAACAAAAAGTAGCTTTCACCATTTTTTGTGCAACTATGGAATATTTAGGAATGGAAAATAGAGTAGAGGAAAATAAAACAATAGAATAGGAGACTTAAAAATATGGCAGTGACAAAAAATAAAAGTGTTTATGTATGTACAAATTGTGGATATGAAACGCCAAAATGGTATGGTCGATGTCCTGACTGCGGAGAATGGAATACAATGACCGAGGAAGTTAGGCAACAAGTATCTACATCTAAATCTGTAAAAATGGTTTCTTTGCAAACATCACAAAAAGTAAGTTTTACACGTTTAAATGAAATTTCTTCTGATGACAGTTATAGATATAAAACAGGAGTCGGGGAGCTTGACCGAGTTTTGGGCGGAGGTATCGTTGCCGGCTCTGTAATGTTACTATCAGGTGATCCGGGAATTGGAAAATCAACACTTTTACTTCAAATTTGTCAATACCTATGTAATAAACTAAAAGTTCTATATGTATCGGGAGAGGAAAGTGCGAGACAATTAAAACTTCGTGCGAATCGCGTTGGTGTAACCAGCGATCAGCTATATATTTCTTCTACAACGGATGTTGAAAATGTACTTGAAACAGTTCGACAATTATCTCCCGATGTTATTATGGTGGACTCCATCCAAACGATGAATTTAACATCGCTGACGTCATCTGCCGGTAGTATTACACAAATTCGTGAATGCACACAGGTTTTAATTGGGATAGCTAAAAATAAAGAAATCCCAGTTTTTATTGTAGGACATGTAAATAAAGAAGGAGCCATTGCTGGCCCCAAAATGTTAGAACATATGGTGGATGCGGTACTTTATTTTGAAGGTGAGCGTCATCAGAGTTACCGCATCCTTCGAGCTGTAAAAAATCGATATGGTTCCACCAATGAAATAGGCGTTTTTGAGATGTCACAAAGCGGCTTACAAGAAGTGAAAAACCCTTCTCTTATGATGCTGTCAGGAAGACCTTCAGGTGTTTCAGGAACATGTGTAGCCTGTGTTATGGAAGGATCAAGACCAATCTTAGCGGAAGTGCAGGCTCTTGTTTCTAAAACCGGGTTTGGAACGCCTCGTAGAATGTCTACAGGATTTGATAATAATCGTACAACACTTTTAATAGCAGTGCTGGAAAAACGTGGGGGTTTCTTTTTTGGGAATTTGGATGCATATGTCAATGTTGTAGGCGGACTTAAACTGGATGAGCCTGCTGCTGACCTGCCAGTTTCGATGGCGCTAGTGTCTAATCTGCTCGACCAAGTGATACCGAATGATATTGCTGCTTTTGGAGAAATTGGTTTAGCCGGAGAAGTTCGTTCAATTAGTAATATTCAGCAACGTGTTAACGAAGCATATCGACTTGGTTTTACAACTTGCATTATTCCAAAACATTGCTTGAAATCAATCGATATCTGTGAAATGAAAGATATCAATTTAATTGGTGTAGAAAATATTTCACAAGCCGTCTCTGTCATCCGATAAATTTGCATATGGATCAGTATGGGTAAAATATCCGCAACCCCCATTTTCACAGTTTGTAATATAAGTGAGTTTATCTAGTGTACAATAGCCTTGCTGTTGATAATAACAGTCTTTATCGCAGGGAATTAAATGAATCCTAGTTTCTTTATTCAACATTACTCGTACACCCTCCAAAAAATCAAATTTTTGATCTTATAGCTAGCATAACCGTTTAATGGTCATATCATTCTTTTGTGCAAAGAATAAATCACCTATTGCGGCAAAAACTAACCTCATAAAATGAGATACGTTTTTGACTAAAATTTGGGGTGATCTTTTGTCTTTTAAACGAATTGTAGCTCTGCTTTTGGCTGCGGGTTCTTTTGGTGCAGCTGCCGCTGTGCCGGAAGTTGTAATTAAGTATATTCCATCTGTGACCTGCATTACGCCGCAGCCGATGCTATATGAAAAGAGGATTAATGTAAGCGGCACGATAGAAGCGATCAATAAAAAAGAAGTTTATTTAGAGACTCCAGTAATTGCAAATTCTGTAAATGTATCGGTTGGTGATTACGTAAAAAAAGATCAGATACTTGCTACCATTGACACACAACTTACAAAAAGTATTTTAAAAGAGAGCATACCATCCCAAGATCTGATAAATCTATTTTCAGATGATTTACAGCAAGCTTCAAATTTAACAAACCTTTATTCGGCCTTTCAGTCATCTGTCTTTGGAGCAGACATTGGCTCTTTGGAAGATTTGGTAACATCGGCATATGGATCTATAGCAGAGCCAATTACACCAAATCCTTACATTTATGTTCCAGAAATAATTCAAGCACCAATGGATGGTGTCGTAACTTCGGTAGAACTTGAAAACGATGTTTTGTCTCGAACAGCAAAACCATTAATAACGATTGCTGATACCAATAGTTATGTTGCTATGGTAACAGTAGGGGAATCTTATAGTTCTGATATTCAAATTGGAGATCAAGCAATTATTACCGGTACAGGTTTTTCGGACAAACATTATGAAGGATATATAAGTAAAATTTATCCTGTTGCTAGAAAAACATCTGGTGTAGCTGTGCCAGAAACAGTTGTTGATGTAGAAATAACCATCGATAATCCAGATGAATCGTTAAAATCAGGTTTTACAGCAAGAGCAGAAATTATAACAAATTCAAGGCGCAATATGCTTACCATTCCTTATGAAGCGATTCAACAGGATGAAAACAACATTGAATATGTTTATATTGTACAAGACTCAAAAGCAATTCGAAAAGATATTGAAACTGGATTAGAATTACTGGAAGGGGTAGAGGTAACAGATGGTCTAGAAGAAAACGAATTGTTGGTATCTAATGCTTCTGCTGTAAAAACTGGAGTTCGAGTCCGTTTGTTAAAGAGGTGAATTCATTGCTGACAGATAGTTTAGTTTGTAGCTTTCGTAATTTAGGCAGAAAGAAATTTCGTAGTTTTTTAACAATATCTGGAATAGCAATTGGAGTTGCCTCTGTAGTTGTAATTGGATCAATTGGTGAAATTGGGAAGAATACAATTAATAAAGAATTAAGTTCTTTGGGTTTGGGTAGTATAACAGTCAGCACTGATAAAAAATTCACAAACTTAAAGATGACCGAAGATGATCTTGCATTGATTCGAAAAACACCATGTGTAAAAAGTGCAACACCAATTGTGGTAGATTACAGCAGTGTCCGTATGCGTGGTTTAGTTGCGAATACAGTGCTTTGGGGATTAGATAATAAAAATACTCAAATTATTAATTTAGTTCCAAAGTTTGGCCGAATGTTAAATCAAATAGATCTGGTAAGTGCATCAAATGTATGTGTCGTTGATACAAATATGGCTAAACTTTTTTATCATCGGGAAAATATTGTTGGAAAACATCTTGATGCAATGATTGGGGGAAGCTATGTAAAATTAGAAATAGTGGGGGTAGCATCATCTGGAGGGAATATCTTGCAAAGTATGGTTGGTGATGTGATTCCATCGTTTGCATATTTACCCTATACTACTTTGCAACGTTACAAAGGGGAATCAACTTTTAATCAAATAGCAGTAACTCTACGCAATCAAGACAAGATTGATTCTTCAGCTGAACAGCTAACAGCTATTATGAACCGTTCGCATAATCTCAATCGGGGCTTTAAAATAGATAATATATCGGAGCAACGCGATACTTTAAATAATATGCTTGGAATTGTTACAATCATATTATCTGCAATTGCAGCGGTCTCATTAGTGGTTGCAGGGCTTGGGATCATGACAGTTATGATTGTATCTGTAAATGAGCGTACACGGGAAATCGGCATAAAAAAATCAATTGGGGCAACAAAAAGTATTATTATGACAGAATTTTTAATTGAAGCATTTACAATTTCATTAATAGGAAGCGTATTAGGTGTTGCAGTAGGATTAGGACTTGTTTGGTTAGGATGCTTTATACTACGAATTCCTATGTTAGTAGATATGAACTTATTATTGACAAGTGTAGCAATATCAGTAGTGGTAGGAATGGTTTTTGGTGTTTATCCGGCTACAATAGCTGCAAAGATGCGCCCAGTAGACGCATTACGTACAGAATAAGAATAGGAACTGCAATTAAAATTTTTAATGCAGTTCCTATTCAATTTATTTATGATTAGTAATATAAAACTTGACTGTAAAGGGGCAAGGTGATATACTGGAAGAAAATAACAGGACATTTCGCTAAATGAAAATTTCCTGAAATTAAGGGGAGTGAAAAATGGCTGATTATCAAGATTGCCCTAATTATGTCAAAGAATTTCTATTTTACATGCTAACGATACGTGGATGTTCAAAACGAACAGTTGATGCATATCATATCGATTTACGCACTTTTTTACGATACATAAAATGTATAAAGGTCACACATCAAAATCCAGATGATCAAGAAATTTTCTCAAACACATCGATTAAAGATGTTGCTATTGATTCTCTTGCGTCAATAACACTTTCAGATGTATACATGTTTTTAAGTTTTGCTGCTAGTGACCGTGAAAATAATGCGAATACTCGTTCACGCAAGGTATCTAGTATACGATCATTTTTTCGATATTTGACTGTAAAATCTGACTATTTAAAATCTAATCCAGTAGAAAATTTAGAAGTCCCCAGTGTTAAAAAATCCATGCCGCATTATTTAACACTGGATGAAAGTTTAGAATTATTAACCAATATAAATTCTAAATATTATGAACGTGATTATTGTATTGTAACATTTTTTCTTAATTGCGGAATGCGTCTTTCTGAATTGGTCGGTATTAATATATATGATATAAGAGAAAACACATTACGATTATTAGGAAAAGGAAATAAAGAACGCATTATTTATTTGAATGAAGCTTGTCAAAAAGCACTTTCTGCCTATCTATCTGTTCGAAAAGCACCAAGTAATGAAAATTATCGCGATGCATTGTTTGTTACATCTCGAGGTACTCGCATTACACCTAGACGTGTTGAGCAGATTATTGATGATTGCTTAAAACAAGCTGGATTAGACGGACAAGGATATTCACCGCATAAATTACGTCATACAGCAGCTACACTTATGTATCAACATGGCGGTGTAGATATCCGTGTATTAAAAGAAATATTGGGTCATGCTAGTCTGTCTACAACAGAAATTTACACGCATGTATCGGATAAACAAATGGAAAAAGCTGCTAACAAATCCCCGCTTTCAACTATTTCTCCAACCAAAAAAAAGACAGATTTCAATGACCACTAAAGAATGATTAATCCACTTAACTTATAAAAAAGTAGCGCGTCGACCAAAGAAATGAGTAAACAAATGACCGTAAAAGCAAGAAATTTTATACAATAACGGCGTACTCGATACAAATTTGCTTGCTGATCTGCATACACAGTCATTCGAAAAAGAGAAACTGCCATTAATAAGGATGCTCTACATGCTAAAATAAGCAGACAAGTTCCCATCAGCATTACTGGTAGAAGAAGTACAGCTACATATCGAATAGCGGTTAGTCCGTAGTTTGCATAGAGCATTCCTATTGAAAAGCCATATCCAAGACCTTTAAATAAAGGTACACAAAAGATAATTGGTTGGGATATAGTGCAAAATCCACACACAAACAGCAAAATTAAAATTACAAATAAAGAACTAAAAGTAGCTGCTGCTACGCCAAAAAAAGAAGCTGTTTGACGTCGTTCGATATAACCACCAAGTATTGTTTGCATAATTCTTAAATTTGAACCGTCTGCATTGCGAATTAAAAGTGTTCCTATTAACATTCCAAGAATAAAAATACCTGCAAGTAAATGATTTAGATTAAAATTTATATGAAACGACCGCAAAGCCTTTTTTTCGCGTCGCTGCGCAACTGGCTTTGCGGTCGTTCTTTTATAAATCTTGTCCAAATTATACATATTAAAATCCATAACAGCCATCCTTTCTCTTGTACTTCTCATTATAAAGAATATGATGGCTTATGAATATATATGCCAACAGTATAGGAAAATCTTACTTCCCTTCACTGCTGAATGATTTCTATTTCCCTAGTTCGTATGCTCTTTTTATGGTATCATCAAAGCACTCTAACAAAGCTTGATCAAAGTGATTTTTAGATAATGCTTCCAACCCTTTATAGGTAGTCCCACCTTTGGAGGTTACCATATCAATTAATTCTTGATGTGACTTCCCTGTTTCCATCATCATTTTGGCGCATCCAATTAATGTATTGCAAAAAAGATTATTGGCGGTTTCTTTATTAAAGCCTAGTTCAACAGCACGATCAACAAAATTTTTTGCAAATAGATATATATAAGCAGGACTGCTGCCGTTTAAAGGAATCACTTCATTCATCATGTCAGGCGAAATCTCTTCCACCTTCCCTGCCGATGCAAAAATCTTTTTTACAAATTCGAATTCTTCTATGGAAGCAGGATTCACACGGCTTAATGCAATAGAGCCATATCCAACCAAAAGTGGTGTATTTGGCATCACACGAATAACTTTTGCATCAAACCCAACCGATGTCTTAATTGATTGAGCACTGATTCCTGCCATAATTGTAACAAATACATGATTGCATGTTGCCTTGGACTTTACTTGCTCTATTACTTCAGAAAAATGCTGCGGTTTAATAGATAATACAATATATTTACAGTTAGAGACCAATTCACCAATTGTTTTACTAACTTGATATCCTTTTGTTTGATAATGATTGCATACATCTTGATTGATATCATATACTGCAATTTCATTCGGCTGTAATATTTCAGAAGAAATTATTCCATTGATGATGGCACCTGCCATTTTACCAGCACCAATAAATCCAATTTTCATAAAATCACTCCTTAAAGCGTAGCTGCCTTAATCATAATTGCACATTCCACACGTTTCTTTTCAAGTTCGCAGGACAATTTAAATGGTTTGAGAATATCACCGCAGTATTTCATACTATTTGCGTTACAGCCGCCGGAACAATAAAATTTAGCCCAGCAATTCTTGCATTCATCTTTACCGTAGACTGTGGCAGATGCAAACTTCGTTTTTTGATCAAAGTCAAGCGATTGATTAAAAACATCGCCAATTTTCCATTCGGTATGTCCTACAAATTGGTGACAAGGATAAACATCACCGGATGGTGTTATAGCTACATATTCGTTACCACATCCGCATCCACGCAAACGTTTGATTGCGCAAGGGCCTTGATTTAAATCAATCATAAAATGAAAGAAGTTAAAATCTTTTTTTGTTCCATAACGATCTACAATAATTTTTGATAAACGTTCATATTCTGCAAATATTTCAGGCAGATCATCTTCACTTAAAGCGTATGGTGTTGTCGGGTCTGCTACTACCTGCTCCACTGACATTTGATCAATACCCGAATCGTACAAATGCAAAACGTCATTTGCAAAA
>CALLQM010000257.1 GCA_938014855.1 uncultured Clostridia bacterium
AAGGGAGATGGCATATGGCGGAGATTTCGCTGACAAAGCGTGTGTTGGCACAGTCGATTAAAGAACTGATGCATTCCACACCGCTTTCAAAAATAACAGTGGGCGATATAACCGCACGCTGCGGAGTAAACCGCAATACGTTTTACTACCATTTTAAAGACAAGTATGAATTGGTCAATTGGATTTACTATACCGAAACGCTCGAACAGATGAATTCGTTTTCCGATTTTCACCATTGGGAAGAAGGACTGCGGAATCTTTGCATCTATATGCAAAAAAACAAAACCTTCTATATCAATGCTTTGAGCACAATGGGGCAAAACTCTTTTTCCGAGTATTTGGTGGATTTTTATTATAATTTGCTGATCACCTGCATTGAAGAACTGACGCAAGAACGGCAGGTCGATGATCGGGATGTTCGTTTTGTTGCCAAATTCTATACCTATGCCTTTGTAGGCATCATTGAGGAATGGGCAAAACGCGGAATGGAAGAAGATCCGGCCAGATGGATTTCACGTGTCAAAGAACTGGTCGACGGCAGTTTGGCACGGGAACTTCTCGGAGACCTTGCCGAAAACAACTAACCTTTTTTGCCCCATAAAATCGGTCCAAGCTGAAATTGATGACGCACGGCCGTTTCATAACGGATTATTTTACAGCCGCTGCCGGGTAGGATCTGTCCGCCGATCAGCTGTACATCCCGCTGCCAATCCACAATGGCCAGCGGGTATTTTTGATGATTGTGAGGAAAGAAAAAGCGCTGTTTGTGAAGTCCGACTGCATTGAGCGGATCTTTTCCGCTGTAAACACCGAAAAGACAGCCGCTTTCTGCCATAGAAGTCAAGAAACTACGCTCCAAAAATGGCTGTGTATCACGGCAGAGGAATCCAAACAGAAGTGCATTCGTTTTTAAAATGTGAAGTTTGGACGCATCTTCAGGCGCGTTTACTTCCACAATCGCGACCACATTTTTTCGTTCTTTTATGGTATGGCAGATTTGCTCATCTGCAAAATCAGAAGACATGACCGCCCAAAATGTGGATTCGGAAAATTGGCTGGTCAATGTTGTCAGCATATTAAAATCTTTTTTGCACCGTATCAGAACAATATAATTAAAAATGCCATAAGTTTCGCCTTCACGAAGCATTCCTGCAAGCTGTTCGGCAGAACAGTCTAAGCAGTCAAGCAGGAGAATCCATGGAAAAGGCGTGCCCCATTTTTTTGAGTTTTGCCGAATTATACCGGTGCCGCAGGTGAAAGCGGTATAGCCAAGATTGACGCCAACTCGCCGGATGATTTCTGCATCCGACTCGTATA
>CALLQM010000258.1 GCA_938014855.1 uncultured Clostridia bacterium
ATGTGCTGGAGTTCAGCATCTTGGCGGTTTCCTCCGGATCATCCAGCAGGCTGCGGAGTTCTTCCAAATTGTCCGCCCGATTAACCAGTGCTTTTACCGGCCGGAACATTTCTGCAAACAGTTCCGGACTTTGCGCAAGAGCCGCATCTGCAATCCGATCCACTCGCTGTTGATACTCTGCCGCCTGCCTATGCAAGTCATTGCCGTTTGGAAGCTCAGCCTTGTTGGCCTGCAGTTTGAATGGCACCGGCATGGAAGGGGTGGAGCCTTTGGTAACTGCATCGCTTGGTGCAGGCTCCGGGATGCTGAACTTTTTGTAAATATATGAGAGCGGAATCGGTACAGACATATCGGTCAGCGTCTGCAGAATCTCCGCCAGCGCTTTCAGGTCGTCTGTCTCCTCGCAGTCAAAGACGATCTGCGGCAAACGTTTCGCGGTATCAACACCAAAGTTAAACAAAACTAACGGATAAACGAGATCGTCCCGCAGTGTTGCGGCCAGAGCCTTGCAGTCTGCCAACGTTAAATCATGCCGTACATCATTGTGGGTTTTACTTTGTGCAAAGCTGCCGCCCCCGGAATCGGATGTCAGCGTCTGTCCAAGGATCGCTTTACTAATCTGCTCATCGCAGTACCGCGCCATTGTTTCGTAAATACCATTTGACGATCCTTTCCCGGCATCCGTTGTTATAAAATCAATACTGGTGCCATCCGGGATCATTCCTGCCGCATCGGTACCCATTCTGACCAATGCTTCCCATAAAGCTTCTTTATCATCTTCACTGGCTCCGGCGGCATATTTACCAAGCCGTAGCGGAAGACCAAACACCTCTATGAAGGAAACCCAATCTTTGATCGTGTAGTTTTTAAATAAGTACATCCACGCGCATACACGCAAGATACCGGCACGGCTGGGATGTCCGGATTTTGCCTTATATTTGTGCACGATGAATTTATTGGAAGGAATCTCAATGCCTAGCATTGCATCTTTGGTAACCAGCCGCATGATGTCTTCCTGATCCCAGCGCAGCAGTTTCGGATGAACTTGTTCAATACGATCTACAACAACCTTATCTCCATCGTATTTCCATATGATTTCTGAAACGGATACGCCTTTTCCGATGGCATCCAGCAGATCGAGAAAAACGTCCTCCAAATTCTTGATGCTGCGCAGTTGATCCCGGATAAAGTCGGCAACCTGTTCATCCTGTGGATTGTCACTGAAAGAAGTTACTTCCCAGTCCAGACCAGTGACCGCGTTTTTGCGGGTCTGCAGTTGAGCATATAGGTGTGGATCATGTTCCTCCATCTCCTCAAACAATTCCATTTGGCGATAGACTTCGCCTTCGTCTGCTTCACGAAAAATGGCGGCAAGGCGCTGCGGTGTCAGACCATGCGAAGGATAGGTGGAAAACTTACTGTAGAGCGGTGCGACCGCAACTTTGCCGGTATCGGGTTTTTGCCGCCGAGTTTGCAGTGACCGGAGCTTGTCTAAAATGCTCAATGGCGTCACCTCCTAGTAACAGCCTTCTTTAAACCGCGCCCTGCGGCGCGATACGCTTGTGTATTTGGTATTCGTGGTGGTCTTGGATGCAATAGCCAATTTAACGACCATTTCCAAACCATCCGGGCCGTCATCGTTTGCGCCCATGGGGTATTCTTTTAGTTGCTTAAGCAGTTCCTTATGTTTGCGACTGAAACGGATATACCCGTTGCGCGCAAATGGCTCAAGGCTTTCGATTCTCACGTTTTTTGGCAAAAGAGAAGGTATTTGCTTTACCGGAAGGTATACACCCAGTTGAGCGCTGACCCTTGCCATAATATCTGCAAAGAAAGATTGGAACTGTACATTTTCCACACCGAATTCTCGGAAAGAGTGTTTGAACATAAGAATGAGGCGCTTATGCATCGCGATCGCATCCGCGATAATCTGATCCGGTGTACGCTTTTTAATGTCTGCCTCAACAACGTACATAAGACCAGTGGGAATTTCCAGTGCAAGTGCAAAGAGACTGGAGGTATCTGATTTCTTGTTTTTCCCGAGTGAAGGGTCATTAGACCCAAAAAATACAAATCGGCGCTTGTCTGAGAAGTCCGGGGGATCATCATCGTAAAACGTCATGGTCTCTTCACTGAACAGGCAGGCGCTGGGATCAAGCGGATCATTTTGATATTCCGAGTTGAAAGCCGCGTCACCAATGCTGATTTTGATGGTCATGAGCTTGTAGTAGCTGTTTTTTGCTTCCCATAAAACTTCTGTGCCTTCCAGCATTTCTTGCTCGTTGGTTTGGAAAAAGGCCAGTGCATCTTCCTGATGTTCGGGATTCGACAGGTCGGTATAAATCTGCCGCCACTGTTCCCAAAGTTCATCGTTTTCCGCCCAGCTTACAACTGCCTGATACTTATGACTTCGGTAGTCCGGCTTTGCCATGACCTTGCACAGCAGACTGTCGTAGTGCAATACGGTACCGACGTATAGAATATCCGTGTATCCGGCTCCCGCTGAAGAGACTGCTTTGTCAAACCAGTTGGCAAGTTTCCGGCGCTGATCCGGCGTGTTGATATTTGTATCATTTTCAATATCGTCTAGCAGGATGAGATCAGGACGCCACTGTTTGTGACGGCGTCCACGAATTTTCTTTCCTGAACC
Source organism: uncultured Clostridia bacterium (assembly GCA_938014855.1). Classification (GTDB taxonomy): domain Bacteria; phylum Bacillota; class Clostridia; order Oscillospirales; family Ruminococcaceae; genus Anaerotruncus. Next base: position 2,651 of record CALLQM010000258.1, read on the forward strand.
GATTCCTTCCACTTTAATATTGGTGGACGTTAGAAAACCGGAACATGTCCAGAACTTATCACCTTTTAAGTCACCGAAATCTTCCTTAATATATGCGTTATCCTCCAGCTCACTTTTGAGATCACCAAGGAATACCTCTGCCTGTTCCGAACTGTCGGATAAAATAAGGATGTAGTGTTTATACTGATACACAATTGCGTGAATGGAATCTTTGAACGTGATCGTTGTGGATTTTGCATGTCCGCGCGGAGCCGCGATTGCTTCACGGCACCCCTCTTGTCTGTCAATAGCTTTTGGGTCGGCTAATACGTTTAGCCCCTTGAGAACACCGTCTATCCACAATCGATCTAGTTCATCGTGAAATTTTGGAGGTTCAGTCACGTAATAGTGAGGAAGATAAGCTCTGCCGAAATATTGTAAGTCTATAGCCCCCAGCTCACGCCGCAAGCCCTTAGAGCCATACAAAGGTTCACCGTTTTGATACCGTTCCAGCAGCCGGGCACGTTCAGAATTGCAGAAACCGCCGCGCTGTACATATTGCAAAAACAGCTGTTTTTGATATCGGTCGTTTTCCAATGCTTCAGCATCGGTATCATCGAGCACATCTAAATATCGGTCTATGAGTTTTTTACTCATCTGCAATCATTTCTTTCGCTTTGGTTAACAGGTCGAGCAATTGTGCGGAAAGAGTAGGATCCTGTTTGATCACGTTCATGCTCTGGCTTTCCAACTGCTCGAAGGCAAGATCAATCTTGGTACGCATTTCAAATGAGAGTTTTTTCTCTGCGACATCAACATGCCGGAAAGATGCCAGCAGCCTGCCGGCTTTATCCAGCGACATTTCAAAGATTTCGCTGTCTGCCGTTGATATCCGCTGCATGAGACCATCGGTCATAAGAGCGTGCGCTGCCTTTGCAGGGTCAAGGTTTGGATTCCGCTCGAGCTTATCAAGAATCAGCTTGGTTTTTTCAAGGCTTTCAGCCACACGCTGAGCCGCTTCATTCATGCGGATGGCATATCTGCCAACCGCGCCTCGGCTGATTTCATAGCCCTGTTCTTTGAGCCAATCGGATATGTACTGGTAAGAGTTCGACATGTCCGAAATCATATCGTCTACTTGCTGCTTAACTTCGGGCGGCAGCTGTTCGATCTTGGAATTAATTCGGGTACGCCTGCGTGCCATTAAATATCCACCCCGTCATCGTCAATGGTTTGCTCAACAAGATCGACTCCTTTTCGTGTGAGCTTGACGATGGCTTCCTTGGAATATGCTGCATAGGCAGTGATTTTTTGAGGTGTAAACTCGATATATCCGGCTTCATGAAGGTAATCCAGATACTTTCCGATGTCCGGCGAAATGATAAGACCAGTCTGCATAAGAATATTGCTGAGCTGCTTCACCGGCATACGGTTTTGCGGCCCTTTCACAAGTGACCGCACTATATACCCTCGGATTGCTTTGTTCTGCTTGCCGAGAGCCTCTAGATCATAGTCATTCACTGCTATTACCTCCGCTTCTGTTGTAAAGTATTTTGTTTAGTTTGTCGTCAACACCGTTCATCACACGCACGAAGTCTTCGCGCAGTGTGTACACTAACGGCATTTCAGCTTTAAGAGACTGGAATTCTTTCTGCAGATCACCATGCTTTTTATCAACATCCTCAATTTTTCTATCAAGCTTGGCAATTGCACCATTAATATTCTCATTGAGGTTGCTGATAGCTTTGCTGGTTTTATCATCGAATTTGGCAATTGTATCGTCGATTTTTTTATTATTATCGGCAATGGCCTGATCGTTTTTGTCGATATAACGTTTTACGATCCAACCTAAAGTCCCGATAATCAAAGTCTGCACTATTTGCATGAAACCGTTAAAATCCACGTTGTCAGCTCCTTATGCAGTCTCGAGGGACGCCACGGTAAAGATGCCATTTTTCAGCTCGTAGACCTTGGTCTCTACCGCCTTTGTCACATAGCCCTCCACGCTGCCGACAGCAAACATAAGTGCCGTTTTGTACTCTTCGCTCAGGCTGTCAATAATCTCATCACGAGCGGCAATGCCCAGTTCCTCCAACTCTTTTTTATCTGCCTTGCCATCCTTGACTGCCTCACGCAGCGTTTTGGCGGTGGTCTGCTCGATCTGCGTGACGGTTTTAGTCGCCAAATCGTCCACTCGGGCAATCGATTCATCAACCAGCGCGCGAAAATGGTCGTCCTCGATTTTGGCATTTTCAACTCTTGCTTTTTCCGGCAGCGTGTTGATCCAGCGGGTGGACAACACCGCCAGCAGGCTAATCAGCGCCGTAAGAATTGTAGCGGCTGCATTTGTGATTACAGGAATAACTTCGTTCATAATGACTCCTCCTTAGATGTTTTGAGATAAAAAAATAACAGTAAGGCTTAAGCCTTACTGTTAGATTAGCACTTATTATTTGAAGTCTCTATTGAAGCACTTCAAGAGTTTTGATGAAAGAAACTCATCTGATTTTCATCATATTCCTGCCCAATAATTTCATAGATCCACCGCTCTGTAAGATCATATTTCCGGGCAAGAACTTTGTAATTGCTGCCATTAAATTCTTCACGAATCTTCTTGTTCCTGATTTCACTGAGAACACCGTCTAATTTAGGAAGATAAAATCCAGTACCCTGATATAAATTCGCTAGTTTTATTGTATCCTCCATTCCAAGTTCAAGAGCAATCGATTTATATGGTTCTGGCAGCTGGTCGATTGTAATTTCTTTTATCCAGTCTCCCGTAATCATTATGTCCTCCGATCTGTTCAGATGCTCTGCTCAATGATTCTTTTACTCCCGTCCAAGCATACTTTTTAAACTCTCAATCAATTTGGAAGCCTGCGCCGGTGACAGCCACATCACCGATGCGCAATGATAATATTTCTCAACAAATTTGGCAAGGCGCAGCGGGTTTGTATCCCATCCCAGAAGATGTTCAAATTCTCGAATCTTAAAACTCTGATGTTCGATTGCTCTCTCCGCTCTACATTTTTCAGCGTCTTTACGTGCAAGTAGTTCAAAACAAACCTCATTGATCTCTTTCTGTGTGAATTTCTTGAGACTGTCTTTGCCGATCAGGCTGTATGCCATTTCCTTGGCATCGTCCGGGGCAAGTCCGATTTCCTTTGCAAGACCAAATAAAGTGGCTTTTGTAAAAGCAGGGGTACGTTTTGTACCCCTGCGAGCTGCTGTCGATGTCATATTGATTCCTCCTGTTCTTGAGCGGCTTGTATCACATCCTGTTTTATTTCAAACCAAAACTCATCTTTTCTATTAAGATAGGCTCCGACTTCATCCAATACCTCTAAAGGCTTTTTCTTAAGTGAATCTGCAATGACGGTTCGTGTAGTTTTAATACAGTCCGTTAAATTTAGCCTTTGCAGAGCGGCAATCACATCGGCAGATTTAATGCCTTTATTATATTTAAGCTTTGTGCTGATCCGGAAGCCTGTTCTTCCAAAGTTCAATTCTTTTGTTTTGCCTGACATATCTCCGCGATGTTCGGTCACATACTGACAAATATCCGCACTGTAGTGATCGATCTTTTCCTGCACCGGCTTAGCAAGACCTGCATACCGCCGTTTAATTTCATCAAGCTCCATATTCATGTTGTTGTTAAGATCGGACATAACCCGCTCACATTCCGCAACCTGTTTCATCGTTTCATCAACATCATCCCACGATTTTAGACGGCACTCCAATTTTACTTTTTTTCTGCTTGCCATTTTAAATCCTCCTAACAAAATGATACATTGCAAATTTTACCTGATTTTACCTCAAAACAAAGACCATAAGTCTGACTTAGCTGATCTAATAGCTCAACTGGTGCGTTCTGTGCCAGTGTGCTGACCAAATTCCCAATATGACTGAGTATTGCATCCTTTGCTTCGGCTGCATCCGTGACCCCTGCTTGTAATCCATTAATGGCGACGTAAACGGTACCCCTTGTTGACATATTTTAAAACCTCTTTTCTGATTTCCGGAGGCAGATGAATTTCTCTGTCTTCACAATTCGTATTGGCTTTCGCATATTTCGGAGCTGGCTGCTCCGGGTCGATCCCATGCTCAAACAGTATGGTTTCAATTTCATCTTTAGTATGCAGTGTCAATTCTGATAAGACTTTGATCTGATGCTGTCTGTCAGCCGCCTGCAAAAAGCTGCGGCAAATTTCCGGATCAGTCATAGCATCATCATATCGCTTGCTTCTTCAATCATATCAAGGGTAATTTGTGTAGCTTTTCGGTCTTTTACCAGCCGAATGACATTGCTTAACGTACGATCAAGTAAACGAAAACATCCATTTCTCGTATTACAGGCTCGTTCAACAAGTTCATCTTGTGCCCGTTGTTCCATGGGATACTTGGAAAGGTATTCGGTTACCTCCGTTTTATCCAGTCCACTCAGTACATAAGAATAACTGCCGCGGTTGG
>CALLQM010000259.1 GCA_938014855.1 uncultured Clostridia bacterium
GCTGGCTGCCGAAGTATCCCTCCTGCCTCGCGTGCATGGTTCCGGTATGTTTACGCGCGGTCAGACTCAGGTACTGACGATTGCAACACTGGGAACCGTCAGTGAAGCACAGAAACTGGACGGCATTGACAATCAGGTAGAAAAACGCTATATCCACCACTATAACTTCCCGTCCTATTCGGTAGGCGAGACTCGCCCAAGCCGTGGACCCGGACGCCGCGAAATTGGTCATGGTGCGCTTGCAGAACGTGCGCTTGAGCCGGTCATTCCGTCTGTGGAAGAATTCCCGTATACCATTCGTTTGGTTTCCGAGGTGCTCTCCTCCAACGGTTCTACTTCTCAGGCTTCCATCTGTGGTTCTACGCTGGCATTGATGGATGCAGGTGTTCCGATTAAAGCTCCGGTTGCCGGTATCTCCTGCGGTTTAATCACCGAAGGTGACCGCTGGATGACCATGGTCGATATTCAAGGTTTGGAAGACTTCTTTGGCGATATGGACTTTAAAGTCGGCGGTACGGAAAAGGGTATTACAGCCATTCAAATGGACCTGAAAATTGTTGGTCTGACTTATGATATTATCAAAGAAGCATTTGAAAAAACCTATAAAGCTCGTATGCATATTCTCAATGAAGTGATGCTGCCGGTAATTCCGCAGCCTCGTGAAGAATTGTCTCAATATGCACCGAAGATGAAATCAATGAAGATTCATCCGGATAAGATTCGTGATGTCATCGGTTCGGGCGGTAAAGTGATTCAGAAAATCTGCGCAGACTGCAACGTCAAAATCGACATCGATGATGACGGAAAGGTGTTTGTATCTTCTGTTGATGCGGAAGGACTGCGTCGTGCGGTGTCGATCATTGATACAATTGTCAATGACCCTGAAGTGGGTGCAATTTACAAAGGTAAAGTTACCCGCCTGATGAACTTCGGAGCATTCGTAGAATTGGCTCCCGGAAAAGAAGGACTGGTTCATATCTCCAAGCTGGATATGGGACGAGTCGAGAAAGTGGAGGATGTCGTTGCAGTGGGCGATGAAGTCATCGTAAAAGTGACCGAAATCGACCAGCAGGGCAGAATCAATTTGTCTCGCCGGGATGCACTCATCGCGATGGAAGCAAAAAAAGGCGCTTCCAAATAATTAATTTACAGTAACAGCAGCCGGACAGTTTGTCCGGCTGCTTTTCTACCAAAACTGCGATGTCATGCGATGTAAAATAGTAGAAGGCTTGAATTGGAAATTGAATTTTCGGTGAACATATGCTAGAATAAGTTGTTACAAGCTACATTTTTTGCTATGATAAATACAGTATAAGTAATAGTATATGCTTTAATTTTGGAGGCTGAATTTTTTTTGGACAGTACAAATGGATTATCGTATCTGTTTCTGTTAATTCTTCTGGCGTTATCCTCGTTTTTTTCAGCAAGTGAAACATCTTTTTCTTCCCTTAACAAAATCCGGTTAAAAAATTATGCGGATGAGGGAAATCAAAAAGCGAGACGAGCTTTGCGTATTTCAGAAAATTTTGACAAAGTGCTTTCTACCATTCTTGTAGGAAATAATGTGGTCAATATGGCGAGCGCTTCGCTGGCTACCGTGCTTGCAACTGCTTTGTTTGGAGCATCCGGTGCTGCAATCGCTACCATCTGTATGACCATTTTGGTTTTGATTTTTGGAGAGATTCTGCCAAAGTCTCTTGCTAAGGAGAACAGCGAATCGATGGCGATGGCGTTCGGAGGTCTGCTTTCTGTATTTATGAAAGTGCTGACTCCGGTCGTTTTTGTATTTGTCAAAATCAAAGACCTTTCCATGCGTCTGATTCACCATGGACAAACGCAGCCGACGGTAACAGAGGAAGAGCTTAAGTATATTGTAGATTCCATTGAGCAGGAAGGTGTACTGGAAGAGCAGGAAAGCGATTTGGTACGCTCGGCATTGGATTTTGATGAAACGATGGTGCAGGAAATCCTGACGCCTCGTGTGGACTTGACTGCAATCAGCGTGGATATCAGCTTGCAGGAAGCGCTGAAAGTGGTATTGGAGACTCATTTTTCCCGTATTCCTGTTTATCGCGGAAACATCGATAATATTATCGGTGTTCTGCAGGTGCGCGATTTGTTAGAAGCGTTGGTTACCGGCAATGAATCGAGACTGTCCCATTTGGTGTCTGATTGTATTTATATACATAAGACGATGCGGATTTCAAAATTGCTGACCGAGCTGAAAGCACAAAAAATGCATCTTGCAGTTGTAACCGACGACTATGGCGGCACCATGGGAATTGTGACCATGGAAGATGTTTTGGAACAGCTTGTCGGGGAAATTTGGGACGAAAGCGATGAAGTTGTGGACGACTTAATTAAAACCGGCGAGGACACGTATCTTGTCAGCGGAGACGTAAATGTTTTTTCTCTGCTGGAAGATCTGGAAATCGATGACCGCGATTTTGACAGCGACTACAATACCGTAGGCGGATGGGCAATGGAAATGCTGGGACATATCCCGAAGGCTGGCGAGCAGTATTCCTACAAAAACCTGACAGTGACTATTATGGTTGTGGAGGAACAGCGCATTCTTTCCCTGCGTGTTCAGAAACTGCCGTCCAAAGATGAACAATCAGAATGAGGATTTGACATGAGAAATTTTAGTAATGCAAAACGAATTGTAATAAAAGTTGGTTCCTCCACCCTGACGCATGAAAGCGGACTGCTGAATATCCGCAGGGTCGAAGAGCTGGTGAAAGTGTTGGCGGACATTCAAAACAGCGGCCGGCAGATCATTCTTGTGAGTTCCGGCGCAATGGCTGTTGGAGTCGGCAAACTAGGGCTGGAGCGCAAACCGCAGGATATGCCCGGCAAACAAGCAGTTGCCGCGGTTGGCCAGTGTGAATTGATGTATACATATGATAAACTGTTTTCAGAGTACAATTATGTTACAAGCCAAATTTTGCTGACTCGTGATGTAGTGGATGAACCAACGCGAAAGCAAAATGTCTGCAATGTATTTTCAAAATTGATTGAGATGGGAACCATCCCAATCGACTCGGTTTCTACGGAAGAAATCGAGTTCGGTGATAACGATACGCTGTCCGCAATTGTAAGTGTGCTTACGGAAGCTGATTTACTGATTGTGCTCAGCGATATCGACGGGTTGTATGAAGATGACCCGCGCACCAATCCGCACGCACGCCTGATTTCTGAGGTCAAAGAAATTACACCGGAAACGGAGGCCTCTGCCTCGGGTGCGGGCAGTAACCGCGGAACCGGCGGGATGATTACCAAAATCCATGCCGCGCAGCTTGCGACCAAGTATGGTGTGGATATGGTGATTATGAATGGTTCGCATCCAAGAAAATTGTATAGTTTATTGGAAAATGAAGAAATCGGTACGTATTTTCATGCGAAAAAATAAAACAGTGAAAAGAGCATTGTCTGAAAGGTTGTGAGCAAGTGAATTCGTTAATCGAATTGGGAAAGCGCGCCAAAATGGCGGCAAGGACATTGTCCTGTTTTTCGACTGCGCAAAAAAATGCGGCGCTGCATGCAATTGCAGAATCCCTGCGTGAACATGCAGAACAAATCATACAAGCGAATGCCCGCGACCTAGAAGCAGCGCAGAAAAACGAGATGTCGGTTTCGATGCAGGATCGTTTGCGTCTGACAAAAGAACGCATCGATCAAATCGCCGATGCAGTGGAACATATTGTAAAATTAGAGGATCCGGTTGGTCAAGTGATCGGCGGTGGCAATCGTCCAAATGGTTTAAAAATCGAAAAAAGCCGTGTGCCGCTTGGTGTGGTCGGTATGATCTTTGAAGCGCGCCCGAATGTTACCGTCGATGCGGCAAGCCTTTGTTTAAAATCATCCAACGCCTGCATTTTGCGCGGCGGCAAAGAAGCCATCCATTCCAATACCATTTTAGCGGAACTTATGCGGAATGCGCTTGAATCGCAGGGACTTTCGAAAGATGTGATTCAGCTGGTTTCGGATACATCGCGTCAAAGCGCACATGATCTGATGAATCTGAACGGGTATTTGGATGCGCTGATTCCCCGCGGCGGGAAAGGCCTGATTCGCGCTGTGGTAGATAACGCTTCTGTGCCTGTCATTGAGACCGGTGCGGGAAACTGTCATATCTACGTGGATGCATCAGCGGATTTGGATATGGCGGCTGCGATTTGCGACAATGCGAAAACCTCGCGCCCGTCGGTTTGCAATGCGGTGGAAACTATATTGGTGCATCGTGATATTGCACCACAGTTTCTGCCTAAGCTCAAAAAAGCGCTTGATCTGCACCATGTCAAGCTGCGCGGATGTACGCGGACAGCTGCCCTGATTCCGGATGTAGTGCCGGTTACGCAGGAGGACTATGCAACCGAATATGACGATTATATATTAGCACTGCGCGTAGTGGATACCTTGGACGAAGCCATTGAGCATATTCAGACGTATTCGACGGGTCATTCCGAGGCGATTCTTACAAATGATTACCACAATGCACAGGAGTTTATTACTCGCATTGATTCTGCGGCCGTGTATGTCAACGCATCGACACGATTCACAGATGGCGGAGAGTTTGGATTTGGCGCAGAAATCGGAATTTCAACTCAGAAACTGCATGCCCGCGGTCCAATGGGACTGGCAGAGCTTTGCTCCTGTAAATACATTGTGACCGGAAACGGACAAATCCGCTGATGGGAAAGGACGGAACCATGGAACAATCGAAACGCAACAGATCGGCCCGTCCGGCCGAGGAACTAAAATTTCATAAAAATAAATATGCCGCTCCGGTTGGTGGTGTATTTATCTTGCTGGCGCTGATCGGTTTGATCGCTTTGGGTGCATTTTGTGTTCAGTTCACACGCAGTATCTTAGATAATTCCGGAGAAAAGGAAATGTTTGAAGATATCATCACACCTGTGCTGATGTTTGACCCGGTGCCGTTTGAAAAAGTGTCCGACACAGATCCGGTATTTCTTCTGCAATCCTCTCTATGGAGTACGATGCTTGGAGAAAAGCGAGACAGCTATAAGTTTGATGCACTGGGACGCTTGATTGTACCGGCGTCTGATGTGGATGTTACCTGCGCACGGCTGTTTGGGCCGGATGTGAAATTACAACATCAAACATTCGGTGACTATGAAGTTACGTATGTTTACGATGACAGCACAAAAACGTATTATGCACCGGTAAACCTTCAGGCCAACCAGTATATGCCCAGCGTGGAACGTGTTGTAAAAAAGGGTGATGTCTTTACTCTGACGGTTGGCTATATTCCGCCCGCCAATGCTTGGACACAATCAAAAAATGGGGAAAGCAATGAGCCGGTACCTGTCAAAGAAATGATTTATGAATTAGTAAAAAATAAAAAGAGTTATCAGCTTGTTGCAATTCGGGACGTTCCAAAATCCAGCACCTCATCGTCTGCTCAAGCGAATTCCGAGAATGCATCGGCGAGCATGGCGCCGTCAGCCGCTCCGGCAATGGCGGATACAGGCACTTCTTATGATGAGACGGATGAGACAGAGGAACTTGAAGAACTCGAACAATCGGATGCCGCATAACAAAAAAGGCTGCAATCCATGAATGGATTGCAGCCTTATCATTTGTATTGCAAGTTTTCCACTTCACGCGGTTAAGTTGTGGAAAACTTATTGCTTTTTTAGTGAAAATACCATCATCATTGCATAAATGCCCATGCAGAGGTAAAATCCTGCGGCATAAAGTGAAGGACCGATTTCGACTGTTTTGTTTGCAAACGCGGCGGAAAGGATGCCAATTGAGTGTGGCACAGCGGCTAAAGCAAACGATAAGCCGAACATGCTTAGCTGGCGCATTCCCTTTTCGGGATTAAGATTGCTGAGAATTCGTCCGTTCGCCATCAAAAATGGAACAATGAAGAGCAGAGTAACAATCATTAATAATTGATCCGATGCACTGCGCATGAGCGTATAGCGCATAAAAGTGGTAAGTAGAAGTGCGGTCTGCCACAGAACGGGAAACAGAAGCAATGCACCATGATACCGATTGCCGTTACATCCTTTTAAGCCAATTACGATAAACAAAATGCCGGACACAATTGGTGCGACAATCAAACAAAATATCCCGACGGCGGATAAAACAAGGGAAGATACGATATTTGATCCATATGTTAAATTGAGCAAGCCGTCTACTTGCTCCAAAAGTGTGGAACCAGCAAACACCAATGCAAAAATTCCGGTTAAAACCGAAAAGACACGCATCCCTGGGTTACTTCGAAAAATTGGAACAGCCATTTTTTTGGCTGACAGCCATCCCATCAGCAAAAGCCCGATACATCCAATGATTAGAACCCAGTTAAAAATGGAGGCGGCGGTCAAATTGCCCTCATAAAATCCAGTAGCCGGATTTATGGAAAACAATTTTAAATATATGCGCAGTGCAATACAGCAGATAAGCGCAAAGGAAAACACAATTTTCTGAGGTTTCAAAAGCATAAGGAATCCTTTCCGACCGCGAGGTCAAGAACGTTTTCCTGTATATACAGGATATTACATAATTATACCGCTTGACCGATTGTCGGTCAAGCGGTATTGTATCATGTTTAAGGTCTTTCTGAAAGCGGAATATAGGCGCGTGGTTTGGAAATAGGCTTGTATGCGGGACGAATGATTTTCTTTCCGTTTGAAATTTCCTCCAGCCTGTGTGCGCTCCAGCCCGCTGTACGCGCAATGGCGAACAAAGGTGTGTGCAGTTCTTCAGGGATGCCCAGCATACGATAGACCAAGCCGGAGTAAAGGTCAACGTTGCCGCATACACAGCGGTTTGTGCCCCATTTTTCGCACAAAACCTCTGGAGCAAGCCGTTCGATGGCATCAAGCAACCGAAATTCCCCTTCAAAATCTGTTCCATGCACCATATGCATGGCGTTTTTCTTAAGGGTTACAGCACGTGGGTCGTTTTTGGTATAAACAGCGTGTCCCATGCCATAGATCAAACCGGAACCGTCGCCAGCTTGCTTATTGACAATTTTCCGTAAAAAGTCTTGGATTTCTTGATCATCATCCCAATTGGACACTCCCTGTTTGAGATATTCCAACTGCTGAATGACCTTGTGATTGGCGCCGCCGTGACGCGGACCTTTTAAAGCGCCGATTCCTGCGGAAATTGCGGAATAGGTATCGGTGCCGGAAGAAGTCAGCACGCGTACGCTGAACGTGGAGTTGTTACCACCGCCGTGCTCGCTGTGAAGCATGAGACATAAATCAAGCAGACGCGCCTCTTCCTCAGTAAACTGCTTATCGGAGCGCAGAAGCCGCAAAATATTTTGTGCGGTGGAATATTCCGGATTTGGGTTATGCAGATACATACTGCGCCCATCGTAAATGCGCTTTTTGACTTGATATGCTGCGGCCATGATGGACGGCATACGAGCAATCAGCTGAATCGACTGACGAATCACATTATCAATGGAGGTGTCTTCCGCATTGCTGTCATACGTATAAAGTGCTAACACAGCGCGTGCAAGCATGTTCATAATGTTCGGACTGGCGACCTTCATGATGATGTCTTCTGTAAAATTTTCCGGCAATGCTCGGGAATTTGCAAGAATATCTTTAAATTTATTCAACTTTTCTGCATTCGGCAGGGAACCCATGAGCAGAAGCCATGCCGTTTCTTCAAATATGTAGCGGTTTTCCGCTTGACATCCCGCAACGAGATCATTGATGTTGATGCCGCGATAAATGAGTTCACCATCAATCGGCACCTTTTCCCCTTCACTCAGCAGGTAACCGTGAACGTTACAAATCTGCGTGATCCCAGCCAGCACACCGGTGCCATCTGCATTGCGCAATCCGCGCTTAACATTGTAGAGATTAAAATAGGACGGATCAAAAGTGTTATAGTGGGCGTATTCTTCGCATAGTAATTGAATATCCTGTTGAAGCTGCTCATTCGGTTTTTCGGGGATTTTTTTATACATGATGGACGCTCCTTTCCTTCCCAGCCGGGCAAAACGGTCGGTGGGTCTTGTGCCAAATGACGCGTTTTGCGCATAGTCAAGTGGCCTCTTTGGTAATACAAATGTTTGGAAATTTGAGGTAAACGGGGGAATCATGGAACGAATGCACGATATACAATGAAAATATTGTATAACAGTAAAGTGTGAAAGTCAATAGAATTTCCTACCGAAAACGAGTTAAAATGAAAGTTTCATTTGGAAATCTTGCATAAATGGGGGATGTTCAATGAATCACAGAGGGGTATCAATCGCGTTATTAGCGCTCATAATGTTTTTGATTCCGCTTTTGGCACTGACGGGCAGAAAAGTGGACGTGCAGTTTTTGCGTTCCCAAGATGCATCGCAGGCTCCTGCCGAAACGCAGTCTGCACCGGCTGCGGATGATCCCGTGCAGGAGACACAGCACCCTCAGCCGACCGATACCATTGCAATTTCGGGGGATGATTTTCGCATTCTCGATGAACAGAGCGGCAAAATCATAAAAGTATCGGCACAAGAGTATGTCCGCGGTGCCGTAGCGGCCGAACTGCCGCCCACCTTTCATCCGGAAGCCATGAAAGCGCAGGCAGTAGCGGCGCATACCTATGCGCTGTGTCGGCGTCAGCAGGCGAGAGAGAACGGTGAAAAATCAGATTTTTCTGCTGATCCGGAAAATTGGAAAGTTTATACCACAGAAAAGCTGTTTCGGGAACGGTATGGCGATTTAGCGGAAACCTATTGGAAAGCCATATGTCAAGCGGCGGATGAAGTGGTAAGTTATGTTATGACCTACGAAGGGGAACCGATCGTAGCCGCATACCACTCTATGAGCAGTGGAAAGACCGAAGATGCGTCCAATGTTTGGATTGGAGGGGAACCATACCTCGTGCCTGTGGACAGCTTTGGTGACACCCTCGCGCCCGATTACCGCAAAACGGTGACGTTTACGGCAGATGAATTTGCCGATCTGCTGAAAAAAACTTGGCCGGATATTGCACTCAATGGGGATGCTTCCGCGTGGGTCGGAGAGACAGAACGTTCCGAGAGCGGATATGTCGTTGAAATTACGATTGGAAACAAAACCGTATCTGGCGCGGATGTGCGAACGGCGCTAGATTTGCGATCCGCTCATTTCACGGTATCGTATGATGGCGGAGAATTTACATTTAAGGTAGTCGGCTATGGTCATGGCGTGGGATTAAGTCAATATGGAGCCGATTATATGGCGCGTCAGGGAGCTTCATTTGATGAAATTTTACTGCATTATTATCCGGGCGCAGTGCTGTCTGTTGCGGCCGCTTAAGATGGGCTGAATCCTGTCTTTTTTTCCATTAAAAAATGGGGTTGTATTAAATGAGAAAGAGTGTTAAGATATAGAAATATGTTTTAACGATTTGACGGATTGTTAAAGGTTTATAATATCAAAAAAGGCAGGATTAGCGTCATGAAAATAGTGATTGTAGGGGATGGAAAAGTAGGCTTTACGCTAGCCAAACAACTTACAAAAGAAGGACATGATATTGTTGTCATCGACAGCAACAAAAATGTATTGCAGGAATCTCTGGTTACGCTGGATGTTATGGTTGTGCACGGCAACGGCGCCAGTTTGAAAGTGCAGAAAGAAGCGGGGGTTGAATCCTGCGATTTGGTTATATCCGCAACCTCGGCGGACGAAATCAATCTGCTTTGTTGTATTATCGCAAGAAAACTTGGTCATGCACATACCATTGCACGTGTACGAAATCCGGAATATGCGGAACAGCTTTATTTTCTGAAACAAGAGCTGGGACTTAGTATGATGATCAATCCGGAACGCACAGCGGCGAATGAGATTTTTCGTCTGCTGCAATTTCCTTCGTTCATGAAACGCGATTCTTTTGCAAAAGGAAAAGTTGAAATTGTAGAAATCGTACTCAAAGAAGGCGGCGCACTTGATGGAAAGCAGCTTAGCGAACTTTATAAAATCGCAAAAGTACGGGTGCTGGTTTGCGCTGTGGAACGAAACGGTCAAGTTTACATACCGGACGGAAACTTCTGCATGCAAAAAGGAGATAAAATTTATGTAACGGCTCCTACAAAAGATTTGGCGGAATTGATTACCCATATGGGGCTTGAAACGCACCAAATCAAAAACGTCATGATTATAGGCGGCAGTAATATTGCATATTATCTTGCGGCAGATTTGATCGCGACCGGAGTTTCCGTAAAGCTGATTGAATCCAAGCACAGCCGGTGCATGGAGCTTGCCGAAAAACTGCCCAAGGCATCCATTATTGAAGCAGACGGATGCGATCAAACGGTTTTGCTTTCCGAAGGGATTGAACATACCGATGCAGTGGTAACGCTGACCAATATCGACGAAGAAAATCTGCTGGTTTCCATGTATGCAAACTATCTGGACGTTGCAAAAGTTGTGACCAAGATCAACCGCACGGAGTATAACCAAGTATTCCGCGGCAAAGGGATCGATTGTGTGGTCAGCCCGAAAATGCTTACATCCAACGATATTGTACGTTATGTACGTGCGATGCAGAATTCGTCGGAAGGGTCCATGCTTACACTGCATCGATTGATTGACGACAAGGTGGAAGCGTTGGAGTTTTTGGCTACAAAAGATACTTATTATTTAGGACAAACACTTTTGCAGGTCACCTTAAAGCCCAATATTTTGATTGCCTGCATTAATCGGAGCGGACAAATTATAATCCCGAACGGGGATTCAACCATTGAACTGCATGATACAGTCATTGTTGTTACCACAGCAGACCGCCCGATTAACAAACTCAATGACATTTTTCTTGATAAGCCCGCTTTAAAGTAGAAGTACATGGCTTTTTGATAACATTGGGCTGATTGGAGAAGGATGTTTAAATGAATTTTAAAATGATTGCTTATTTGATTGGGCATATCTTGCGGTTGGAAGCGTTATTCATGGTGCCGGCAATGGCGATTTCCCATTTTGGAAATCAGCCAACCGCCGCACGTGCTTTTTTGATTACGATTTTTATTTTATTAGCTGTTAGCTTTTTAGGGCATAAAAAGCCAAAGAATAAGGGATTTTACACAAAAGAAGGGTTTTTTGTAACCGCTCTTGCGTGGATTGTTATGTCGCTGTTTGGCGCTCTGCCGTTTTACATATCGGGAGAAATTCCAAATTATCTGCTTGCGGTTTTTGAAACGGTTTCCGGCTTTACAACGACCGGTGCAAGCATATTGACCGATGTTGAGGCGATGTCCAAAGGGATGCTCTATTGGAGAAGTTTTACACATTGGCTGGGCGGAATGGGAATTTTAGTCTTTTTGCTTGCAATTCTTCCTATGACACGAGGTGCCGGCAACACACTGCATATCATGCGTGCAGAGAGCCCGGGACCGGAAGTCGGGAAGCTTGTACCGAAGCTGCATAAGTCCGCAAAAATCTTATATCTGATTTATTGTGCGCTGACCGTTATTGAACTGATTTTGCTTTTGATTGGGCGTATGCCGGTATTTGACAGCGTCTGCATTACTCTAGGCACAGCCGGAACCGGCGGCTTTGGCGTGTTAAATTCCAGTATTGGAAGTTATAGTCCGTATTGCCAAGTGGTTATCACGATCTTCATGGCGCTGTTTGGTGTCAATTTTAGCATTTTCTATCTTTTGCTGATGCGTGAATTTTCACAAGCACTGCATAATGAAGAACTGCATCTTTATTTGGGAATTATGCTGAGTGCGATCGTTTTGATTACGATCAATATTTTGCCGCTCTATGATTCAAATGTTTTGGATTCTTTGCGGTATGCCGCGTTTCAAGTTGCCTCAATCATGACTACCACTGGGTATGCAACGGCCGACTTTAATCTATGGCCGCAGCTTTCGCGAAGTATATTAGTGGTGCTTATGATTTTGGGAGCATCTGCCGGTTCGACCGGCGGCGGTATTAAATCCGCACGTGTGCTCATCTTGCTTAAATATGCGAAGCAGTCGCTGCGAAAAATGCTAAATCCTCGTGAAGTAAATCTTGTAAAAGTGGACGATAAAGTGTTAGATGATGAAGTGATCCAGGGCGTTAATGTGTATATGACCATCTATTGTGCGGTTGCTCTGATTTCATTTTTGCTGATTTCATTGGATAATTTTTCATTTGAAACAACGCTGACGTCTGTTATTGCCTGCTTAAATAATATCGGGCCGGGTCTTGGAAATGTAGGTCCAACAGGAAACTATGCAGGATTTTCACCGATAAGCATTATCGTTTTGATTTTTAATATGTTAATCGGGCGTTTGGAAATTTTCCCCATGCTGTTTTTGTTTGCTCCATCTATTTGGAGACATTCCAAAACGTTTTCATCCCGCGCAGTTTAAACGAAATTTATATGATAAAAACCTCCTGATTGTAAATAATATTTACAAATCAGGAGGCTTTTTTCCGCTATTTTTCTGAAAAATACTGTATATATTACAGATTTTCCCAAAATAATGAATAAAAAATGCTTGACAATTTTGTCAGCTTACGATATGATACCGATAATTTATTTATCGTCTTTGGAAAGGACACATAGTTATGAACTTTATGCTGCCCACCTCCTGGATCATTATTATGAACGTCGTAGTAAGCGGAATTGTACTAACAATTGTACCGCTTATTATTATTGTCGTAATTTTGGTTATGAAGAGGCATGGGTGTATGTCCTTTCTTTCCGGTTCTCCTTCGGGAAACCTGAAATAAAGTTGAGAACATACTCTATCGCCTCGGATTTGAAAATCGCAGGCGATGGATTTCCATAAAACGGGAAAACCTCTGCCTGAGCATTCAGGCAGAGGTTTTTTGATCTAAGGAGGTTGGTCATGAACTTACAACAGATCGAGCAGGCTGCCGAAAGGCTCCAAAGCGTTGTGCATAAAACCCCCATGTGTTC
>CALLQM010000260.1 GCA_938014855.1 uncultured Clostridia bacterium
ATCAAGCCCCAAACAAGGTGAAAATCCACCTTGTTTGGGGCTTTTCTTTCATTGACGTTCTCCCTATCGAAACATATTTTAGGTAATCAAAAAATATAGATTCTTATAGGTATTTGCCTGTTAATTCAAATAGAAAGGGCGGTGCCATATGGCAAAAAGATCTTTAAACGTTTTGATTACTTTTAAACAGGACGAACGATGGCTGTATGACGAGATTTGCAGGCATTCCAGCAAAGGAGGCTGGGTCAAAGATGTGTTAAAAGAATATCTGCAAAACCAAGAAAGCGACCAACCAGAGAATCCTCCTTTTTCTCCAATTGTTCGGTTTTAAATCCACACAATGTAAAATCCCGTACTACAATCGTACGGGATTTTATCTTGAAATTATTTATTTGTTAAGCTAATAAAAAGCGTTACTAAAAATCCGCCCCATAAAACAGTAGCTCCAAACAGCATAAACGCAATCGCTTGAATCGACATAACACTTCTCCTATCTGATTACTTTTTTGTTTGTTTTCCATTCTCTTTTGCTAATAATCATACCGCCGACAATCCCGACAAGAATCACCATCCAGCCATAGAGAAACAGCGGAAACCGTTCATAATCTCCATAAGGCTTTTTGAATTCTCCAATAATACTTTGTAAAATTGTAATGATCAGCATAAACGGTGTGACATATTTAATGATAATATCCCACCATTTTCCAATTTTAAAATACGAAATCTCATTTACATGATTGCGAATAGTTTCGGGTTTATAATACCAGCCAATTACTATCGCTTCCAGCATTCCAACGCTTACAATTCCGTAATTGTTGATGTAGTTATCCATTATATCAAGTAAGTACAGCCCTGCATCTGTTGCAAACACCATACTGATTGTACAACCAACCAATGATAAAACCGTTACAATCTTTTTGCGCTTGATATTGAACTTTTCTCCAATCGCGGCAGAAATCGCTTCTGTTAACGATACGGATGAGGTAACACCTGCAAATGCAAGACAGATATAAAACAGAACTCCTAGAATATTTCCCCAAACTCCCATTTGTGTAAAAATATTGGGGAACGCGATAAATGCTAGTCCGATACCGCTTGAGACAACCTCATTAACCGGTACATTCTGCATCGTTGCCATAACACCTAAAATTGCAAATACACCGATTGCAGACAAAAACTCAAAGCCGCAATTTGCAAAAGCGGTCATGAATGCGCTGTTATTAATATCCGTTTTTTCCGGAAGATAGCTTGAATAGGTCATCATAATTCCGGTTGCGATGCTCAGCGAAAAGAACACCTGCCCATATGCAGAAATCCATATCTTTGGATTTTTAAGCGATGCCCAGTCTGGCTCAAACAGGACGTTGAGTCCCTGTGCTGCTCCCTGCATCGTTACACTGCGGATAACAATAAACAGCATAATGATAAACAGCACAGGCAAAAGAATTTTGCTTGTTTTTTCAACACCTTTTTTGACTCCTTTATAACACACAAACCAATTGATGAGCCAAATGACACCAATACCAATTGCAATCGGAGCTATTAACTTATGAAAAGATGTTGGCGACGGCGACAACTGCAGTAAATCTTCATAGAAAAAGCGGTTTGCATCCGAACCCCAGCTTTTTTTAAAACTTAATAAGCTGTATTTAATCGTCCAGCTCAAAATCATCGAATAGTAACACAAGATAATGGAGGAACTGATAATCGGCCACCAGCCAATCCATTCAAACTTTCGATTCATTTTGCTCATACATCTCGGAGTTGAACCCCGCAGTTTATGCCCGATGCCGTATTCCAAAATCAAAAGCGGGATTCCGGCGGTGAAAATTGCGCAAAAATACGGAATAAAGAATGCCCCGCCGCCGCTTGAATACAGCACATACGGAAACCGCCAAATGTTTCCAAGCCCTACCGCAGAACCAATTGCTGCAAGTAAAAATCCAATCTTACTGTTCCATTGTTCTCTTTTTTCTTCCATCGTAACTCTCCTAAACACTTGTTTATCGGAGAAGACAAAAAAGCCCGCCTCCGATATTTCTACCAGAGGACGAGCTTAAAAAAGTCCGTGTTACCACCTCAGTTTATCAGCATTTCACAATGCTGACCTCACAGGTATCGAAAAATACCTTTTGCTATAACGGGCAATCCCGGAGTTTGCTACTAACATGTTCACAAATCAGCTAGAGAACGAGTTCAACAACAATCCGCATGCTCTCTCTCAGCAAATGAGAGCTCTCTGTAATACAAAAAGTTATCTACTAATTTCTCATAATCGCATTAACAAATAAAATAGCACGATTTAATTTGTTTGTCAAGTTTTGTTTCATAGGTTTTTATATTTTTTGTTTATCTAAATACTTGATTGACCCTGTTCGGCCTGATTTCACCGGCTAGACCACGTCATTGATGCCGACCGAAGAAAACAACCGTACATAAATATCTCCCCATGCATCATTTTCATCGGTTAAAGTACCAGTTCCTCATCGTTTTTTAGTTTGAGTACCGTTACTTTCTGTCCGGTAAGCGCCTCACTGCGCGGTTCCGGCTGACTGCCTCCAATAGAAATGAAAAAATCACCCTTAGCGACATGGCGAACACCGTCCACATCATACAGAGAAAACGCTTCGATTGGCAGTGGAATTTCCACACGTTTGGTCTCTCCTGATTTTAGAGACACTTTGCGAATTCCTTTTAATTGACGATTTGGGCCATCGGTCACAGGAGCTTTGACATATACCTGCACGGTCTCACGTCCGTCGTATGTTCCGGTATTGGTTACATCGGCAGATACAGCAGCACCGTCACGATCCAACCGCGACTTATTCAGTGCCACGTTGCTGTAAGCAAAGGTCGTATACGAAATTCCATATCCAAAAGGATAAAGCGGTTCTTGCTTCATATAGCGATATGTCCGGTTGTGCATGGAATAATCTTTAAAGTCAGGCAGTTCTTCTGTTGTGCGGTAAAAAGTCACTGGAAGTTTTCCTTCAAAATTCTCTTCACCAAAAATCAGCCTAGCAATTGCGTATCCGCCCTGCGCTCCGGGATACCAGCCCTGAATAATTGCAGGTATATGCTCATCCGCCCAGCTGACCTCAAGTGCACTGCCTGACAGCAATACCAAAACAACTGGTTTTCCACTCTCATAAGCCGTCTTAAGAATATCCTCCTGCAAACCCGGAAGTTTGAGATCCAGCTTATCGCCGCTGGCAAACTGATTGCCTACATCGCCTTCTTCGCCTTCTAAATCCGCATCCAAGCCCAAAACAACAACTACTACATCGCTTTCGCGGCAGATTCCTTTGACTTCAGAAATGCGGTCATTGGCACTGCCAAGCCCACTTTTTCGATCTTTAAATAGATGACAACCATCCGAAACCATCACTCGAACACTGTCTCCCAAATAGTCCTGGATGCCCTCTGATATGGTCACATAACGAGATGCAGTCCCCTCATAATTTCCGACCAATGCCTTGCGGCTGTCCGCATTTGGTCCGATCACGCCTACCGTTTTTAGTTTGTTTTTATCAAGCGGCAACAAATTCTTTTCATTTTTAAGTAGACAGATACACTTTTGAGCCGCCTTTTGATTGAGTTTTCGCATAGCGAGAGAATCCACCACCGAATAGCTAATTTGATCGTATGGAGTTTCTTCTTTTTGATCCAAAACGCCCAATTTGATTCGTGTGGCAAACAGATTCGTTACCGCTTCACGTAGGCGTTTTTCGTTAACCATCCCTTTTTGTACCGCATCCAGCAGGAGATAGAACAGATTTCCGCAGTTTAAGTCACAGCCGTTGTTCATTGCCATTGCAACCGACTCCACCGCGTCCTTGGTTACCCGATGGTTTTCATGAAAATCCTTAATCGCCCAGCAGTCGGACACCACATGTCCTTTAAACCCCCACCCATCGCGCAAAATATCGATTAGCAGCTGTTTGCTTCCACAGCAGGGCACACCATTTGTTCGGTTGTATGCGCCCATTACCGCTTCTACTTTTCCCTCCTGCACACAAGCCTTGAATGCAGGCAGGTAAGTTTCATATAGATCCTGTTTGGACGCAACCGCATTAAAACTATGGCGCTCTCCTTCCGGACCACTGTGTACCGC
>CALLQM010000261.1 GCA_938014855.1 uncultured Clostridia bacterium
CAAAATACAGCCCTTTAATCAATTTGGATTCCATCGTTTTGGGCGAAATTTCTTTGACTGCCACCCCGCCTGCGGTAATGATTGCTTCGTCAATCGGTCGGAACTTTACCGGCGTCAGCGGCAATTCTTTGATGAGTGCGGCAAGTCTCCGGCGTTGTTCCCGCGTAACCGAATTTACTTTCGTTTCGGCCGGAATTCCGGACAAACGAATTACAATCGGAATCATCTTACGCGGCAGTAATGCGCCCAAAGAATTGGCGAAGTCTTTGTTTTTCTGCTCCTCAAAATCCCGCAGGATACGGGCATCTAACTGCGCCAAATCCAGTGCGGGTTTCATATCAATCGTCATGCGATACGTCTTGACCGATTCGGTCATATAGGAAGAAGTGGACAAAACAAGCGGATCCGACACCCCAAAATGGGTAAACAGCATCTCACCCAGTTCATGAAAAATCGTTTTATTTTTTCCGTTTTTTACTGTAAGTGTCACATTTTTTAATGAAAGCCCCATCATTTCGGAACACCATGGTTCCGCTGTAATAATAGGTAGCAAAGAAGGTCTTGGTGGAATCACCGTATGCCCCAGCTGCTTTGCCAATTTATAGCCATCACCGTTGCTGCCTGTCAGCGGATAACTAGCGCCGCCCGTCGCAATGACCACTGCGTCTGCGTCAAAGCCCAAACCTTCCCCACAAAGCACTTTGCTGACGGCTCCATTTTCACAGCCGACCGCAACTGCCTGCGTTTTGGAAACGATTTTAACGCCTGCACGTTTTGCAAATTCTCTTAATGCATCCACAATATCGGAAGCCTTGTCCGAAACCGGAAATACGCGGTTTCCGCGTTCCGTTTTCAGCTCAACACCTTGCTCCTCAAAAAAGCGCATCGTATCCGATGGCGAAAATGCACGGATTGCGCTATATAAAAATCGAGGGTTGGTTCGTACATGTTCTAAAACTTCATCGGGGGTACAATTATTGGTTACATTACAGCGCCCTTTTCCTGTAATCAAAAGCTTACGGGCAGGTTTCGCATTTTTATCAATCACGGTTACATCCAATCCGCGCTGTGCCGCCAGTCCTGCACAAAAAAGTCCTGCGGCTCCGCCGCCGATGATTACCGTTTTCTTATTTTCCACTCGTATCGTCCTCATGCTTTTCATAAACTTCATATTCATCCCAAATATGTTCCAAACGGGCATATGTTTGAGCAATCTCTGTACGCTTTTTCAGCCCTACCGCTACCAACAGCGCGTTAATCAGAGACAAAGGCGCAACCAGCGAATCTACAAATGAAACCATATCACTGCGCGCCATCAAGACATGATCTGCGCCGTCCGCAATTGGAGACTTGAGAGAATCGGTAATCGCAATCACTCTGGCACCGTTGCTTCTCGCATAATGAGAAGCCTGTACGGTTCGTTTGGAATAGCGTGGGAAACTAATCCCAATAAAGATATCACCCGGTCCAATGCGCATGATTTGTTCAAACATTTCACTTCGGCTGGTGGTATTAATCAATCGCACACTTGGGAAGATGTGATTAAAATAGAAACTGAGAAACTGCGCCAGTGCAGAGGATGACCGAACACCTATTATATAGATATTCTTTGCCGCACAAATGCTTTCTACCGCATCATTAAAATCTTTTGTGCTGGTTTCATCCATTGTACGGCGGATTTTTTCGATATCCTTGCTCAATACTTTTGTTAGAACATTGGAGGATTCGAGCTGTTCGCTCGTGGCATCCATACGCTGAACGGTTGTCAGCTTGTTGCGAATAAGCTCTTGCAGTGCTTTTTGCAATTCCGGATACCCTTCATATCCAACTTCCGAAGCAAACCGAACAACGGTCGATTCGCTCACTCCTACTGTGGCGCCCAGTTTTGATGCGGTCATAAACGCCGCCTTATCAAAATGATTGACAATAAATCCGGCAATTAGCCGCTGTCCCTTTGAAAATTTTGGCATCATATGCCCAATTACAGTCAGCAAGTCATGATTCATTTGTGAAACCCCTTCTAACCCCAGTCTCAAGTCGTTCTCATTTCTCTTCATATGATACCGTAATTTCTGGCAGAAATCAAGCAAGATTAAAAAAAGAACAAGAAAAATGCAGGAAATCATTCAAGTTCCTGCATGAATTAAAACTACGATATTATTTGATAAATTAATCAATAAAAACTCATCTTTACATGCTTGCCCATGATCTCCAGCTCTTTTTGCAAATCTTCCATAAGACGCAGTTTGATGGAAAGATCAATCGGCATATTTGGATTTTGATGTGCCGGATTCATCGCCCTGCCAACAAATAAGTTGACGTCGGTCGCATCCTCAAACAACATCTTGGCTATCAGCGACGCTCCATCGCGCTTTCCGCTCCATTCGCATGCCGCACTGCCGGAAGAAGCATAGTTCTTCGCAAGTTCTACGACACGTCCCATTGTGAGGACACCTTCTGTACAAAGATCCACGCCGTCTATGTAACCAATCGGCGGAATTTTTGGGTCTAAATAATCAATCTTCGTTTTTACAGTTGTGTTTAAAAAGTTTGCCGCAATCGTTGAAGTGGTTCCTCCGCATACAATCCGTTTCCCCTTTTTGGAGAAAAACAGTTCCATTACTTTTTCATCGTCCTGTGGATCCACCGGAGGACCGATCATAAGATTGACAAGCTGACGTTCCCGGATACGAAGAACGCCAACAGTTGTATCGTCTCCCGGCTTTCCCATATACAATTCACGGCATGCATCGCTGACCATCGTTGCAACCGTTTTAGCCGAAAGATCAGAACGATAATGGTCTTCCAAATATTCAACTACATTTGGACGCTCCCACCCAAAATTGAGCGATTGACCGACACCTGCATGAATCACGCCATCGCTCATCATGACAAATACGTCTCCCAAATGGATTTGAAAGCGGGATTCAAAGATTTTTTTGCCCGCTATAATTTTTTCATAACGAGGATACTCGTAATTTTTTCCGTCACGGAGTAAAATCACATCGGGGTTATCATATTGAATAATATAAATATCCTTATTACGGTATACCTTAAGAATGGTAAAGGTTGAGTAAGCTACCTGACGAACCGAACAAACCGGAAGAGTCTGCGCTATCGTGGTAACACATTCCTCAATCGGCATATCGGAATCCATCATGGTTGCAATAATCTGAGCAGTCAGCGTAGAAAGAATATTTGCTTTTACGCCACTACCCAATCCATCCGCCAGCACCATGGTGAAATCGCCTTCGGGCGTGCGGTTTTTTACCATCACACGGTCGCCGCAAAGTTCCTCCCCTACTTTATTGAGGCTGATGTGGGTATTTTCCATAAATAAACGGTCCATCATTCATCCTCCGAAAGTACCGTATTTTTAATTTTGGACAGCGCGATTTTAGTTTCCGCAGTAGTCTCTCCCAATAAGGAAGCGATCTCCTGTACGATACGCATTTGCTTTTCAATCACCTTGTCCGAAATTTCAATCGTCTGTGCACGGTGTTCCCGATACTTTTCGCGGCGCCGATGTTCCTTTGTAATATCTTTAATAATACCAAACAACAGATTATGTTCTGAATCCAAAACAATCGTCAGTTCAATATATTTATTGTATTCGGTCAAATACATCTTTTTATCAATGACATCATTTCCGGTATCCAGTACATTTTGAAAATCTGTAGGATCCATCAAATCCACAATCATGGAACCGATCATGGTATTTGCACTCACATTAAACAGATGGCAGGCCGGCATATTCATGCGCTGAATGCATAGCTTATCGTCCAGCACAAAGATTGCATTGGGGCTGACATTAAATACGTTATCTGAAAAAGATTCCGCTTTTTCCAAAAGAAACGGCAGGCACATGGTGATATCTGCTTTGCCGTTATAAACCGCTTTCGCCTTGTCTCGGCAGGTTGGATATCCACAGCTTCCGCAGTTAAGTTCATGCTCAGGTTTGGTTTTGCCCATTTTCGCTAAAATCTCTGTAATAGCAGATTCGGGTGGCTGAACCTCGTGTACAAACTCATTTGGAACAGACCGCCTTAAATCAAATTTGGCTTCTGTCTCAAAGTCCGGCTTACAGCATTTATCCGGCTGGGCATACGTATCAACCCGCACATGACTGCGCAGGATATTTTCTTGATACGCTTTGGTGGCCGGTCCATTGATACAGCTTCCGGTGCATGCATTCATCTCAATAAAATAGTTTTTCATACCACCGCGCTGAATCTCTTCAATGGCAAGCATGCATTCTTCTACACCATCTACCGCCAAATAATTCCAACCTGTATCCTCTGTATCCATACATTCAATAATTCCGCCGACACGCGGGAAAAAACGGGATGCTCGTCCCTCATTTTGATTTACATTTTCTCGTTCCAAAACAATACCGCGCTGTTGGAACCATTTTTCCATTTCGTCGAACGTGAGCACACAGTCGACATAGCCGGGAACTTTTTCAATTTCTTTCTTTTTAGAAATGCATGGACCAATAAACACTACATAAGCATCCGGAAATTCCTCTTTAATAAGTCGGCCGCTTACCAGCATCGGGGAAAGAACGGGAGCGATATATTGAATAGCGGCTGGATAATATTTTTGAATGAGTGTAACCACGGTACTGCAACAGGAAGAAATCACGACATTCTGACGGTTTTCCCCAATCATTTTTTCATATTCTCGTTTGACCACATACGCGCCTTCCGCCGTTTCACGCGCCGCAAAAAAGCCCAGCTCTTTCAAGTAGGTTTCCATTTTCTCAATACTCGCAACTGGAAATTCGCTGATAAACGATGGCGCTAAGGTAGCAATCACACGGCGGCCGCTTCCAATCGCACCGATTACCTCAGTTAAATCATTGCGCACTTTTTTTGCATTCTGCGGACATGCTACTACACACCGACCACAAAGAATACATTCATCGTTAATAATTTTCGCCTGATTGTCCGCAAAACGAATCGACTTCACCGGACAAGCGCGAATACATTTATGACAATTTTTACAATTCGCTTTCTTTAAAGATAATACTTCGGTCATTGGTCTATTACAGCTCCTTTAAAACCATCTTTTCAAAAATTTCTTTTGCATTGTCTTTATGAAGTCCGGTTACAAGCTGATTGTTAATCTTTGCAGTTACACCGTTTTGACAATGACCTAAACAGAACGAAGCATTGAGGCTGACCTTTTCTTCCAAATGATTTTCTTTGATCAGCTTCTTGAACACTTGAATCACATCATAAGAACCTTTTAGATGACACGAACTACCAATGCAGACATAAATTTCCATAGTTCTCCTCCGTTCATGAAGATGAATGATATCAACCATACCAATCGCATCTTGATATTCCTATTATAACGTGTTGTTAATATTTTGACAACTGATATTTCTTCCTATTTTAGCAAATTGCGTCTTATTTTATAATCCGGCATTGCCACTTTCATCGCCTCATGAAATTCTTTTTGATGATTTGGATAGAGAAAATGCATATATTCATGCACAATAATATACTCAATCGCGGCAAGCGGTTTTTCGTAAAGCTGTTGATTGAGGGTAATTCTGTGTTTTGCCGGATAGCAAACACCCCAGCGGGTTTTCATCCAGCGAACGCGCAGTTCAGGTTTTTCACCGATTTGAGCGGCAAACATGGGATAGATCTGGTCGCTGATCTTCGTAAACAACGCTAGGCATTCCTCATTCGAATGCTGATTTTTCGGAATAACGATTTGATTTTCCAGGCGCTTTTTTGCACGCATGATCCACTGCTCTTTGGATGCTACAAACCGATCAATTTCCGATAGCGGTACCCGCTTGGGAGCAGAAACATGAATCGTGCTGTCCGCATGCAGACGCATATTAAGATTTTTTACCTTTTTATAAGTTAATTGGTATTCAATTGTTCCAACTGTCCGTATCAAGCCGCAGTCCCCCTATCTTTTTATCATACCAGTCCTTAGGGGCACTGTCCAGCAATGAAAGGCGAATCTTTCTATTAAATCACGCACTGAAGCGCCGGTGTAAAACACCGGCGCTTATTTAAAATACAGGACTAGGGTTTCGCCCCTATTCCCTGTATCCGGACATTAAAACAACGGCTGCAGCTGACGATGCTCCAGCGCCGCTTCCATCGCAGCTTCTACCTTGCTGAAATCAGCAACCATGGATGTCGGTTTACGTATTGGGTTATCCTGCTTCATAGGTACAAAATAGACATTTTTTACATTCATTAACGTTCCGATATTGCGAGCGGAAGCGCTTAATGCATCATTTGTTGAAACCGCAATTACCAGCGGATTGCCGTTGCGCAGATTTGATTTTGCCGCCATTGTCACTGCTGTATCATTAATTCCATTTGCAATTTTGCCAATCGTATTTCCTGTGCAAGGTACAATCAGCATCACATCAAGCAGATTTTTCGGTCCAATCGGCTCAACTTGTTCAATTGTATGCCAAATTTTTTTTCCACAAATTTTCTCGATTTGATCAATCCAGTCCGCCGCTTTTCCAAAACGGTTTTCTGAAACGCAGGATATGGGAGATAAAATTGGAGTTACATCATGGGTTTTCGCCAGCTGTTCCATAATTGGAATTGCTTTTGCCCAGGTACAAAAGGAACCTGTCAGTCCGAATCCAACTTTTAATTTTCCCATTACGCATCGCCTCTTTCACGCAAACAATTTTCGATCGTCTCCAAGATGTATTCACCCGCTGAAATAGGACTTATTTTTCCCGGCAGAGAAAGTGCCCAAATTGTTTTGACGCCTAATTCTCCCGCCGCATCCAAATCAATTCCTCCCGGTCGGGAAGCAAGATCAATCAGCAGAGTTGTATCTCGAATCAAGCTTAGTTCTTTTCGTTTTAGCACTTTTGCAGGTACCGTATTGAAAATAAGGTCTGCTTTCGGCAATGCATACTTTAAATCTTGAAACGGTACGGGCTGACAGCCTTCCGTTTCAATCTGTGCTAAATCACCGTATTTGCGTGCCGCGGCCGATACTCGCGCACCCATCCCATTTAAAATCTTCATCAAGGACTTGGCAATGCGGCCATGACCAATCACTAGACAGTTTGAACCTAAAATTGCAACAGGCTGTTCCTCAATTGCAATTGCAATTGCCGCTTCTGCTGTGATTGCCGCATTTTTGACTGCTAATTCTTCCCGCTTTAAATAGTCCGTAATGGAATGCCCGCATTGCGTCGCAAGTTCCACCGACGAACCTACTTTTCCTGCAAAAATCTCAGTTCCGGGTTGGATTGCTTCTAAACAATCTTTTAATGACAGCTTTTGCTTAGAAAATGGAGCATTTACATAAACATCATCCACCGAAAGTGGCAGAGGAAGAATCACGACATCACAGCGTGCAAGCACCTTTTGGATCGGTTCTTCGCAAATCAGATCCTGCTGAAGTGTCGGATTTTCCTCCAACAACAGCGCATAAACCCTCTTGCCATCAGCCGCGATTCGGTTCGCAATGTACGCTTGCCGCAAATCTCCACCAATTACAGCATAAGTTTTATATGGAATCATAAAAATAACCCCCATAGTTTTCTGACATCTTTCAGATACCATATCCTATGAGGGCTGATAATTTTGGGTGATTATTCAGAGTTTGTCCTGGTCAATCACTTTCATTTTATTTTTGTGCGCTTTGTCCATTGTTACATCAATAATTTTGACTGATGAGGTAGAATTCTTTCGTTTAATTGGTTGTCCTGAACGAATTTTCCGCCTCATTTTTGCACGATAACAGCGAAGGACATACAATCTCAGCAAAAGAATTCCTGCAACAGCAATTAAAAATAAAATGAGCAAAGAACTTCCAATTGTAATCCAAATTTTATTATAATTTATTTTTTTCTCTGCCGGAACAGGCTCTATATCTGTCTCAAATACAGGGGTATTTGCTGTTTTTTTGCTGAGCGGAAAAATTCCGACGGTTGTATTCATAAATGTTCCGGCACTCTCCGGTGCCTTTAACATTACGGTTGGGTTCTGAGCATCGGCTGTATTTAATTCATAGGTTAAATCTTGTACATTGATTGTATTTGGCAACAGAATCGGCATATCAGACTCTGCAAAAAAGGATTCCTCCGGCTGGGAAGAAAGGCTTTCAGCCGATGAGGTCGACCCAAAAAAATCTGCCGGTACGTTTACTCTTTTAAAATTTTGGAAGCCATAATCAAGCAGTGCTGTTGAATCCTTAAACTCTGCATCGACGGTTCCGGACGCTTTAAATACAACGCAGATCAGCGTGATGCCATTTTGTTCCGCCAGTGTCACAAGTGTTTTCCCCGCTTCTTCTGTCCATCCGGTCTTTCCGGCAAATGCACCGGGATACGTATCATTCAGGCAAAACATATATTGCCTGTTACGAAGTTTGCGGGTGTCTTTCTGTTTGTTGGTGGGAGGAATTTCGTAATACGGGGTTCCTGCCAATTGCCGAAATTGGGGATAGGTGAGTCCTTCTTTCGTAATGAGTGCCATATCATATGCCGATGTATAGTGGTTGTCATCCGGCAGACCATTTGCATTGGTGAAGTGCGTATCTTTTGCACCAAGCTTTAACGCTCTATCGTTCATCATTTCGGCAAAATTTTTAATAGTTCCCGCCAAATTAATGGCAACTGCATTTGCGGCATCGTTTGCAGATTCGACCATCATGGCATATTCCGCCTGCTCAAATGTAATCTGTTCCCCTTGGGTTAAAGCAATATGAGTGGTATTGCGCGGAACGGTTTTTACACATTCATCATTAATGGTAACAATATCGGACGGATTGCCTTTTTCCATTGCCAACAGCAAAGTCATCAGTTTTGTGGTGGATGCGGGATATTTTTTCGCATGCATCTGTTTCCCGTAAATTACCTGTCCCGTATCTGCATCCATAAGCACCGCAGCTTGTGAATACAGTGATGGCGGTGTTGGAGTCTCCTCAACCATAGGAGCCTCTTGTGCCATGATTATGTAATTCGGAGCGATTGTCATTACCAGCACTGCCGCCAGCAAACAGATAATCTTTTGAATCATATAAAAAACCTCTATCGAAATTTTAACAATTTATTAATAATGAGAATTCAATTATACCATATTTTGTAGATTAAATGTGAAATAAATGTAAAAACCACAAGCAAAAAGGAACCCCTAGGGGTTCCTTTGTTCATTCTCTTGATATTCATGTTCCTGCGTTTGCAAATGTGCGATATGTTCCTTATAAGCGGTAAGAATCTTATCCTCCATCAAATGGCGTGCCCCGGTAGTAATCGGATGGGCAATATCACGAAAAGTCCCGTTTTCATCTCTTCGGCTTGGCATTGCTACAAATAAACGCTCCGGTCCCTCAATCACTTTGACATCGTGCACGTCAAATTCTTCGTCAATGGTTAGTGAAACAAGCGCTCGGAGCCGTGTATCATGATAGGTGCGGCGGATTTTTATATCGGTAATTGTCATGCTTGCATTTCCTCCTAAATGTTTGTCAATGATAGTATTTGGCAGGGCGCGGACACTTATACAACAAGAACTTGTCCTCTTGAATTTTTCACAAAAACATCCTATACTGGATAAGATAAAAATGATTAACAAAAATCTTTCATAAATTCCGGCAACCTGTACAGGCATTGGTTTTGATTTTATGAATTTTTGATTGCAATGCCTGACATTATCCACATCAAAAAAGCACAATTGCCGCTTTATTGATGTGCACGCTTCCGCCATTATTCTTCGCGTGGTGGAAAACATTATTACAATCTTTTTGTGCCGGCGCGAAGCGGCAGAATGGAGCTTGCAATGTTTGACGGAAAACTGCTGGAGAATGCAAAACATATTCATTTTATAGGAGTCGGCGGTTCGGGAATGTATCCTCTTGTCCAAATTCTGCATGGTAAAGGCTATCACATTTCCGGAAGTGACAACAATGAAACCGATACTCTTTCATATGAACGAAAAATGGGCGTAGAAGTTTTTTTGGGTCAGCGAGCGGAAAATATTTCCGGTGCAGATCTAATTGTATATACCGCCGCAATTATGGACGACAACCCCGAACTTTGTGCCGCAAAAGCAAGTGGAATCCCCACAATTGAGCGTGCAGAACTATTGGGTTATCTTACTACACAGTATCAAGACTGCATCTGCGTTTGCGGAACCCACGGCAAAACCACAACCACTTCCATGCTCACCCAAATTCTTGTTGGTGCCGGGCTGGATCCTACTGTCGTCATTGGCGGAAAACTTCCGCTGATCCACGGAAGCGGTCGTGTGGGAAAGAGCGAGCATATGGTATGTGAAGCGTGTGAATTTCACGATCACTTTTTACAGCTTGCCCCCGATATCGCGGTCATTTTAAATGTTGACGCCGATCACTTGGACTATTTCGGTACGCTTGAAAATGTCATCCGCTCTTTCCATCAATTTGCGTCGATGGCAACAAAAACGATCATCTATTATGGAGACGATGCCAATACAATGAAAGCGGTAAAAGGAATTACCGGCAAAAAGCTCATCTCGTTTGGCTGGTCGGATCAATGCGACATCTTCCCCGCTAATATTGTTCATGAAGGTGCGCAATCCTCGTTTGATCTGCATGCTTTTGGAAAACAGATTGGTCGTTTTACCATACATGTTCCCGGTCGGCACAATATTTTAAATGCGGCAGCGGCAATTGCCGCTTCTCTCGAAGCAGGCGCTTCCAGCGAACAAATTCAAGAACATTTGGCGCAGTTCCGCGGTGCGGGAAGACGGTTTGAAATTCTTGGAACTGTTCGCGGAATTACGATTGCAGACGATTATGCACATCACCCCGCCGAACTTGCAGTCACACTCAAAGCCGCCAAGGAACTGCATTTTAACAAAGTTTGGGCGGTATTCCAGCCGTTTACGTATACACG
Organism: uncultured Clostridia bacterium; assembly: GCA_938014855.1. Taxonomy (GTDB): domain Bacteria; phylum Bacillota; class Clostridia; order Oscillospirales; family Ruminococcaceae; genus Anaerotruncus. The sequence continues at coordinate 10,886 of CALLQM010000261.1, forward strand.
CACCAAATTGTTGATGGACGATTTTGCAAAGGCTCTTTCGTTAGCAGATCACGTCGTGATGTCCGAAATTATGGGAAGCCGTGAAAAAAATACGGATGGCGTTTATACCAGCCAATTGGCTGAAAAAATTCCGGGCTCAAT
>CALLQM010000262.1 GCA_938014855.1 uncultured Clostridia bacterium
CCTCAACAAATTCATTTTTATAGGTAAAAGCCCTCTGTTTTAATTTGTTATAATTTCCATTTTTCCATTTATCATGATACATAATGTGTTTTCGGTAAAATGAAAGTATCGCAAAAGGTCTCGAAAATGTTAGCACCCCAGATGGCATAAAAATGAGCCATTGTCAGCACCTAAAATAACCGCTACCATTAGTTTGTTCAGGACTAAGGAGGTAGCAGAAAGGTGTTAAGAATGGCTCAAGTAAATAATATCAAAGATCTCTACGAAAATGAAGATCTGAGTTTGCGAGAGATTTCTCGTAAGACAGGTCACAGCTTTAAGACTGTCCAAAAGTACGCATACCAGTTGAACTGGAGTGAGGACAATCTGTCGGATACCGAGCCAAAAAGTTATCCGGTGCTGGGGGATTTCATTCCCGTGATTGATGAATGGCTGGAGGATGACCGCAAGATCCCGCGCAAGCAGCGGCACACCTCCTGGAGGATTTTCTGCCGACTGCGGGATGAACACAGTTTTGGCGGCAGCTATTCCAGCGTGAAAAAATATGTCCGTAAAAAGCGGTTTGTTATGAACTCCAAGAGCAGCGGTTATCTTCCGCTGGCGCATGCTCTGGGCAGCGGGCAGATGGATTTTGGCAAGCATATTTACTACGACGGCACCGGGCAGGAGCAGGACGGCTACGCACTAACCATTTCCTTTCCCAACTCCAATAAAGGATACACACAGACCTTCCCCTCGCAAAACCAGGAATGCCTGTTAGAAGGGATGAAGCGCATCTTTGAACATATTGGCGGTGTGCCGCCCATCCTGCGTTTTGACAATATGTCCACCGCTGTTGTGCAGGTTCTCAAGGGCACGGAGCGGATTCTTACGGATGGCTTCACTCGATTCATGCTGCATTACCGTTTTCGTGCGGAGTTCTGCAATCCGGCATCTGGTAACGAAAAAGGAAACGTAGAAAACAAGGTGGGTTACAGCCGGAGAAATGCCTTTGTCCCTGTTCCGACCATTACATCCTTTGACGCATTCAATGAATCCCTGTGGGAATGGTGTGAAAAAGACGCCAAGCGTCCTCACTACAAGAAAAAGCTGCTGATTGAGGAGCTTTGGAAAGACGACGAGGCGAACCTGCTGCGGCTGCCAGAGTATCCATTCTCAGTATTCCGCTATGCTTCGCTGACAGTGAACAAAAGCGGATTTGTAACGATTGAAACCAACAAATATGGCCTTTCTCCCGCGCTTTCCGGTGAAACGGTGCAGGCCAAGATTTTCTTTGACCATGTGGAGTTTTTTCATGACCACCGCCCGGTTGGACACTACCCCAGGAGCTACAAAACCAACGATGAGGTTTTTGACTGGACGCAATATGTGTCTACGCTCTGTAAAAAGCCGGGAGCGACCCTGCATACTCGTTTCTTCCACCAGATGCCACAGCGGTGGCAGACTTTTTTGGAACAGATCAGCGGCAGAGAGCGTAAGAATGCGCTACAGCTACTCAGTGAAATTGTTTCTGACGGCAATGTCGCTCTGTGCAACGATGCATTGGAGCTTGCCGAGGAGAACGGCCGCACAGATGCGGACAGCGTCCGGCAGTGCTACTACATGATTGCAAAGAAGGAATACCGGCCTGATCCGCTCAAGCTGCCCAGTTCACCGGCGCTGCATTACAATCCCAATCTGTCCGCCTATGACGGCCTGATGGGAGGTGATGTGAGTGTCTGAAGAGCTTGAACAGATGATGCGACAGGTGAAGCTGGGCGGCATGGCCAAAGAATGGCGCTCTGTCCAATTTGAAAACACAGAACAATATGTGACCGATCTGCTGACGCTGGAGCTCCGTGAGCGAGAGGTCAACCGCATTAACCGCATGGTGAAAACCGCCGGCTTCCGTGTGTTAAAAACACTGGATGATTTCGTGTGGAATTCAGCCATCCAGCTTCCCAGCGGCATGAGTGCAGGGTACATGGAGGAGTTGGGGTTCCTTCCGCCCAAAGAAAATCTCATTTTCATGGGCACCGTTGGCACCGGCAAAACGCATCTTGCCACGGCCATTGCCTTGAAAGCCTGCCAGGGAGGGCGGCGGGTCCGGTTTTACACGGCGGCATCTCGTGCAAACATCCCTTTGGAGAAGAACAACAAGGGCACACTGAACAATTATCTCAGCACTCTGAAAAAAGTGGAACTCATTGTGATTGACGAGATTGGCTTCGTGCCGCTGCACAAGGATGCCGCTGAGCTGCTGTTTCAAGTGATCTCTGACTGCTACGAACGCAAGAGCCTCATTATTACGTCCAATTTAGAGTTCTCGCAGTGGAACACCGTCTTTGGCGACAATCGCCTAACCGCAGCCTTGGTTGACCGGCTGATCCACCATTCTCATATTGTGATCTTTTCCGGTGAGAGCTACCGGCTTACCCAATCCATGCAGCGCCAGCGTGCTCGCTGAAAAGCGCTCCAAATAATGAGCATTAGACCCCAACCTGTTTGGCCCCGTGGGTCTCCAAAAAGTGAGCGCTGGGCCCCGACCTGTTCGGCCCCCAAAAGTGCAGATACGGGCCCCCGATGCCGCACGCACGAACAACAAATTAGGTGCTCCAAGGTGCTAACCTTTTTGGGGACCTTTTGCTAACATTTTTACTTGACGAACACAGTTTTAGAATCGGTTTGTATACGTTTTATCAACTGACCAGTCTTTAAATTCCATT
>CALLQM010000263.1 GCA_938014855.1 uncultured Clostridia bacterium
CGGCACAGCGTTGCGGCGGCGCTGGCAGGCGATGTAACCGGATTTTTTATGTCTGCGTTTATGGTGCGTCTGCTGTTTTATTCCATGGCATAAAAAACGCAGGTTCGTAAAATTACGAACCTGCGTATCTTTTTATTTTGCAAGGAATCCCACTTTTTTATAAACTTTATCAAGCGTACGTTGTGAGAATGCTTCCGCTCTTTTTGCGCCTTCCCGATAACAGGACTCCAAATAGTCTTTGTTCTTCATCAAGTCGTCATAACGTTCGCGAATCGGTCTTAATTCTTCGACCACCGCTTCACCGACGGCAATTTTGAAATCACCGTAACCTTTACCGGCGAATTCATTTTCAATTGCTTCGAATCCTTTTCCGGTGACTGCGCTATAAATCGACATGAGATTGTTGATTCCATCTTTTCCATCACGGTAGGCAACCAAGGCCTCTGAATCGGTAACCGCAGATTTAAATTTCTTTAAGATGCTTTCAGGTTTATCCAAAATAGCGATACATGATTTTGGATTGGTGTCCGATTTGGACATTTTTTTGGTGGGTTCCTGTAAAGACATCACCTTTGCGGCCAATTTCGGAATGTAGCCGTCCGGAACTTTGAAGGTATTGCCGTAAAGATTGTTAAACCGCTGAGCAACATTGCGGGCTAATTCCAAATGCTGCTTTTGGTCAATGCCGACCGGAACCAAATCTGCCTGATAAAGAAGAATATCGGCAGCCATCAACGCCGGATAGGTGAACAGCCCGGCATTGATATCTTCCGGATGTCTCGCACTCTTATCCTTAAATTGTGTCATGCGGCTCAGTTCGCCGAATTGGCAGAAACAATTGAGCACCCAAGATAATTCCGCATGCGTTTTGACATGGCTTTGAATGAACATCACCGACTTTTGCGGGTCGATTCCGCAGGCAAGCAGCAGGGCATAGGCGGAAAGGGTGTTTTGGCGCAGCTGCTTGGGATCCTGCCGAACTGTAATGGCGTGCATGTTTACAACCGAATAGTAACAAAAATATTCTTCCTGCAAAGGTCCCCAGTTTTTCACGGCTCCGAGATAATTTCCAAGCGTGAACGTACCGGTGGGCTGGATTCCTGAAAATATAACTTTTTTGCGTTGTGTTTGTGTGGCTTCAGCCATCTGAATCAAATCCTTTTACAGTAAATTATAAAATTATAAGAGCATTAAAAAAGTTCTTTGCTCAGTTTTCCGAGTATAGAAATACCCTTTTCGATTGCCTCGTCGGTCGGGGTTGAGAAGTTCATGCGGAAAGAGCGGCACGGTGCATTTTGATCTGCCAAAAATGCTATTCCGGGCACAACGGCAACATTCTTTGCAGCCGCCTGGCGGCAAAATTCCATCATATCCGCGCCTTCGGGCAGGGTGCACCAGAGGAAAAGACCGCCTTGCGGGGTGGTATGAGAAATCGAAGAAGCAAATTCACGTTCCATGCAGTCAAGCATCAGCTGGCTTTTTCTGCGGTAAATCTCCGCAATTTTTGCAAGATGCTCTTCTACGTCTTTGTTTGTTATAAATTGCTCAATAATCATCTGAGCCAAGATATTCGTGTGGACATCTTCACACTGCTTGCCGACCGTCATTTTGGCAATAAGCGGCTGAGGGGCAAGGGCAAAGCCTACGCGCATGCCCGGCGCTACGATTTTAGAAAAACTGCCGATATAGATGACGGAACCGTCTTCATCAAATGATTTGATTGAGGGGATCGGTTCTCCAGAAAATCGAAGATCGCCATACGGATTGTCTTCCAAGATCATGACCTTGTATTTTTTACAAATACGGTAAATTTCGCGTCGCTTTTCCAATGACGTCGTGATGCCGGTGGGATTTTGAAAATTCGGTATGGTATAAAACAGCTTGACATTTTTGTGTTCTTTGATCGTTTGTTCCAGCTTAACGGTATCTACACCGTCCGATTCCATCCCGACACCCACTAAATTGCAGTTATAGGAGCGAAAACAGTTTAGGCATCCAATAAAAGACGGATCTTCGCAAAGAATGGTATCGCCTTCGTTGACGAGCACCTTGCAGGCAAGGTCAGCACCTTGCTGAGCTCCAGAAAGAATGAGCAGTCCATTGTCCCGCATGGGGATGTGATAATGCTTTTCTACCATGGATTTAACGGCATCCCGCAGTGGAGAATATCCCTCAGTGATGGAATATTGTAAAGCATCGATTGGGCGGGTTTTAAAAATCTCGCCGGCAATTCGAGCAATCTCTTCCACCGGAAAAGCATCAGGTGCTGGATTGCCCGCTGCAAAGGGAATCACGGACGGATTTGAGGTGGCTTTTAAAATTTCACGCACCAAAGAAGGCTGAAGGTTCGCAATCCTGTCGGAAAAATGATAGGTCATTCGAAAAAGTCCTTTCTGCCGGGAGCAAAATTATTATAAATTCATCGTCTATTTAATTCGTTAAAGTTTATTCTAGCACATGTCAAAATGATTTTCAATGTTCCGAGTTGTTTTTTATCTCTGCTCCCATTTCGAAAAGATTATGCAATATATTATGTGGAATTTTTTCCCATTCTGTTTCATTTTGGCGCAACCCGTCAAGCAAGCCAAAAATGGCGGAAATACGACAACCAATTCTGACAGAATATGCAATCAGTAATATTTACAATTGTTATACGAATAGGATAATTTTTTATTATATGAGGGGCGGCGGGAGATTATGCAAAATCGGACAAGCATACGCGAAATGGCTTTTGGGGAGCGTATCCTGCAGGGACTGCGCGCTCATCGGCTTGCCGTGGAATATTTTGTCTATCTGGTGACTGGTTTTATCTCCGCAAATGCGTTTGTTTTGGGAGGTTTGGCGCCTTTTGGTGTGGCATTCGCGGCTTCGGCAAAAGATAAATTCCATTCTGCCGCGACGCTGGGCGCGACATTGGGCTATATGATTTCATTTAATGTTGAAGGAAATTTAAAATATATCCTAGCAATGTTGATTCTGTTTGCTTTGCGTAAATTTTTCCAAGGCGGCAGAATTTTGCGGCAATTTTCGTTGTCCGGTCAGTTATGTTTGGTTCTTTCGTTAGGAATTCCATCGTTTGCAGTGACCTTCGCAAGCGGGGGAACGATTTATGACCTCGTTTTTGCCGGTTCGGAATTACTGCTTGCCTGCTGTGCCAGCTACTTTTTTACGCGTACCGTGCAGGCGTTTGATCTTGGCGTGGAAAATATGAAACAGAATGACATAACTTCCATCATTATTACGTTCTGTATAACAATTCTTGCTCTTGTCAATTTACATATCTTTGGTCTATCGTTTGGACGCATCATTGCGGTGCTCGTTATTTTGCTTGCGGCACAAATCGCACGCGAAGCAGGCGGAGCAATTGCGGGGGTTGCCGCCGGAGTTTCTGCGGGAATCTTAGGCGGTCAATATGGGTTCTTGATGGGAACCTATGGCTTTGGCGGACTTTTGGCGGGAGTTTTTTCACCACTGGGGCGCATTGCGTCCGCCGGTGCGTTTATATTAGTCAATACATTTGCACTGCTTGCATCACGCCAGCAGGTTGCCAGCAGCTTTATGATTGAAATTTTTATAGCGTCCGTATTGTCAATGCTGATACCTACCGGGGCTCTGCGGCGCCTGATAGGCAGACATCCTGCAAAACCGGCTGTGCATCCCAATACTTATAAATCGATGCTGATGGGCAAAATCCAATTTATATCCAATGCACTTCGTGATGTTGCGGATACCACGAGACAAGTTAATGATAAAATGTCCGGAATGGTGAATGGAGACATATCCTCTGTTTACCAGTGTGCGGCGGATAAAGTGTGTCGGAAATGCCGCAATCAAATGCTGTGCTGGCAGCAGCGCTATAATGACACGAGTAATGTGCTTAATGGAGCAATGGAAACGCTGCGAAAAACCGATCATTTGGAAGAAACGGATTTTCCGGACTATTTTGCGCAAACGTGTCTGCGTCTGCCGGAACTTACGGTTCAGCTCCGCCAGCTGTTTGCGGAATATATTGCGCGGGAGCAGGTGCGCCGTAAGGTGGCACAGGTGCGTGGTGTTGTAACCGACCAATTTGAAGGAATGGCGCTGATGATTGACGCAATGGGGCGCGATTTGGATTCATTGGCCGAACAGGACAACCAAACGGCCGGAAAAGTCAAAGAATATATGCACCGTCTGTCAATATTCCCCGATGCCGTCACCTGTACAGTCGATCATGATGCGAACATGACGTTAGAAATGACACTGCCCACCTATAAATTTTCTCGAATTGATCCGGTAGAACTTACGGTTGCGCTTTCGGATATCTGCGGCCGTGATTTTGATTATCCGATCAAACGGGAACGTACAGGTGAGTCTTTAACCACCCTGCGGTTTATGGAAAAAGCGACATATACCGTGAAATGGGGCGCATCCCAAATCGGAAACTCAAGTTCAAAGCTTTGCGGCGATAGTTACAGCTATGTCGACAGCCGAAGCGGCAGGGTCAATATTATCCTATCGGATGGAATGGGAAGCGGCGGCAGTGCGGCGGTGGATTCCACCATGACCTCAGAACTGCTCAAACGCTTAATTGAGGCGGGTGTCAGCTTGGATGCATCGCTGAAATTAGTTAATTCGGCATTGCTGATTAAATCGGGCGATGAGTCGCTTGCAACAATTGATATTACGGGAGTAGATTTATATTCCGGAAAGGTCGAATTTTATAAAGCCGGAGCCGCGCCGACGTTTCTGCGAAAATCAGGCAGAGGCGGTTACGTGGAGTCGCGCTCCTTGCCGGTTGGGATTCTGGGAGGGGTCTCGTTTGAAAAGAATGCCGTCACTCTGCGTGCAGGGGACTGGGTTGTCATGGCGTCGGATGGCGCCGTGTGCAGCGGCTATGATTGGATTGTAAGTGATATTGAACATTATGAGGGTGACGACCCGAAAGAACTCAGCGAACAGATTGCAATGGAAGCGAAACGCAGACGCAGTGATGGTCATGAGGA
>CALLQM010000264.1 GCA_938014855.1 uncultured Clostridia bacterium
TTCACAGGCAATTTGGGCAAAGGCAGTATCTTGACCCTGTCCCATATCACATTCCCCGTGAATCAACGTAATCTGTCCGTCTTCCCCAATCCGAAGAAGTGCAGAGGATCCATCAAAAGGCTTAAAGAACGCCCTGTTTCCGGATACGTGCATCGTCGTTGCCAAGCCAAATCCTCGACGATATCTGCCGTCTCCCTTAGGAGCTTCATACTGTTTCGTAAAGTCGCTCATTTCGTCTACACGTTCCAGACACTTGCGCAGTCCACACGTCTTTAATTCCCAGCCATGCATGTTTACAACGTCTTTTTCCGCATACGAATTCTTCATCCGAATTTCCATCGGATGCATATGAAGTTTCGCTGCCGCTTTATCTAAAAGCTGTTCAAACGTGGTAATCATTTGGGAATTTCCGAAACCGCGCATACAGCCGGTTGGAACGGTATTGGCATAAACAGCGGTTGACCGTGCTCTTACCGCTTTAAAATCATACAGTGCGTCAATACGATAGGTCGTTGTCGCACAAATAGGAGGCGAATAAACGGTACGCGCACCATTGCATCCCAGCGTATCTACCTGCTTGCCCATAAACATTCCGTTTTTGTCCAACGCCAGCCTAATTTTAATCTGCATTGGTACACGAGGATTTCCTGCCTCAATATCTTCTTTACGGGAATTTACGATTTTAACGGGTTTTCCGCTTTTTTTCGCCAAAACAGCACAGATCAAATGGGCTACATATTCGAATTTTGCGCCAAATGCTCCGCCCATGACCGGCTTAATGATGCGCAGATTTCCCGGTGCAATCGCCAGTGCTTTCGCATAAACAAGCCGGCATTTCATAGGAATCTGAACAGGAAGCCACATGGTGCATTTTTCATCATTCTGCCATTTTGCCACGCCGCATTTTGTTTCCATATAAGCTTGATAAACCTGACTTGTCTCATAGGTTTCTTCGACGACCACATCTGCTTCTTCAAATGCTTTATCGACATCTCCGGTCTCGACTAGATTGTGAAACATGATGTTATCCGGGCAGTCGTCGTATAGAATTGGCGCATCGGGATCCAATGCCTTATGAAAGTCCAAAAGAGCCGGCAGTTCTTCGTATTCCACATGAATATGTTTGATTGCTTCCTCGGCAATTTCTTCATCCAGAGCAGCCACTGCAGCAACCTCGTCGCCCACAAAACGAACTTTGTCTTTTGCCATTATGTACCAGTCATCCCGGCCACAGCCGGTTCCAAACGGAATACCCGGAGTATCCTTAAACGTCACAACCGCTTTTACACCCGGAATCTTTTCTGCTTCTGAGGTATCAATCGACAAAATCTTTGCGTGCGCATAGGGACTTCTTAAAATCTTGCCATACAGCATTCCTTTTAATTTCATATCCGACACATATTCGGCGGTACCCATAGCCTTATCCGGCGCATCCAGTCCCGGAATACTTTTCCCTATTACTTTCGACACATCATTCTCCCCTTTCTTCCATTTTTTGAGAGAGTTCCATAATTGCATCTACGATCTTCTGATATCCGGTGCATCTGCAGAGATTTCCGGCAATGGCTTTCTTTGCTTCCTCCTCTGTCGGATGCGGATTGCGATCCAATAATCCTTTTGTTACCATAATAAAGCCGGGTGTGCAGTACCCGCACTGAATCGCTCCATGCTCCACAAAAGACTTTTGAATTGGATCCATTTCCCCGCATTTTGCAACGCCTTCAATCGTCACAATGTTATGTCCGTTCGCCTGTACAGCAAGCATCATACAAGAAGCCACCGGGTCGCCGTCAAACAAGACTGTGCAAGCGCCGCATTCTCCCGCCGCACATCCTTTTTTTGTTCCGGTCAGCCCAACATCTTCTCGTAAAGCATCAACAAGTGTCTTCGTTGGAGAAACGCTGATATTGTATTCGTCCCCGTTGACATTCAATGTAATTGGCACTTTCATCTTATTTACCTCCCTGCTGCAGCTCTGTCAAAAGCTGGCGCATATAGACGCCAACCATTTCTCTTCGATATTCTGCTGTGGAACGAATGTCGTCAATCGGCTTGGCTGCCTTTACACATAGATCCACTGCATTTTCAATCGAATCTTGGTTGAACGGCTTACCGGTAAGCGCAGCCTCCGCCTGGGCAACTCGAAAAGCAACAGGTGCAACAGCGCCTAAAGCAATGCGCGCATCCTCAACGATTCCCTGCGGATTCAATTTCACCGCAGCAGCCATATTTACAATTGCAGCAGCCATATTTACAATTGCAACATCCATAGAGCGGCGCAGTTTGCGGCAGGCATATCCACCTTTCAGCTGTGCGTCCTGCTCATGAATCACAATTTCTTTTAGAATCTGCCCCGGTTTCAAATCCACTTTACCCGGTCCTAAAAGGAACTGTTCCATTGGAATCGTTTGTTCGCCTTCTACACTTGCCACCACGACATCCGCATTTAAAATTAAGAAGCAGGGAGTAAGTTCTGCAGATGGTGCACCATTGCATAGGTTTCCGCCGACAGTAGCAGTCGTGCGAATCTGCCAGGAACCCAAAACAGACGCGGCGTCTACTAAAAATGGGTATTTGTCTTTTAGATAGTCGCTGCGCACCAGTTGAGATATCGTCGTCATCGAACCGATTTTCAGCTTTCCATCCTGCTCTCGGATATAACTCAATTCAGAACTCAAAGCCTTTAAGTCTAAAATAGCTTTCGGCTCTCGTGTTTCATATTCCATTCCCACTAAAAGATCCGTTCCTCCAGCAAAGAGCGTGACATCCAAATGATCATGGTAATACTTCAAAGCGGAGTTCAGCGTATCCGGCGCAAAATACATTACGTCTCTCATTCAGTTCATTCCTTTCTTGCAATTTCGAAAAGATTGCTGGGCTTTTTGTATTCTCCGTACTATATAGTAGCAAATTATAAGCCAAAGAAAAAACCCATTATTTCAGCTGATTATTGCAAAAATTTCAATTATGTTGACAAATTTTCATAAAATATTAATAAAATCATCATTTTTGCTTTGCAAAATCTGCAAAAGTGAAGCAATCGTTGCAAATATTGCAATCTTTCACTCTTACTCTATTTTCATTTATGAAATTTTCTCATATTATTACAAATTTTTGCTGATTTTTCGTATAGTATTTTTATTATTTTTATTATTTTTATAAGAAAAGCGGATACAACGATGTTTTTGTATCCGCTTTTCGTTTTATGACATTTGATAACCCATATCAAATGCTTTTAGATTCATTTGAACCACTTTTTCACTTTTACGGGCAAAAAAATTCCTGATGGCTTTATGGGCCGCTTCCCGGGAAATAATATGTATTTTTCCGGCCACGATTCCAAGAGAAATAATATTAGCCGTTGCAGGATGTCCAGCTTGTTTTGCCATCTCGCTGATTGGATACCCAATCTGATTTTTTACGCCCTCCCGCACATCCTTCACTTCATTGCTGTTATAAATGAGCAGAGTGTCCGATTCAAGTGTATCAATATAACGCTCATAAGCTACCGGCGCAAGTGTCAAAATCACGTTAGGATGAATCGCTTCCGGATAAAAAATTTCTTCGTCACTAATAATCAGATCTGATTTCGTAAATGTTCCACGCGTTTCAACACCGTATTCGGATGCCAT
>CALLQM010000265.1 GCA_938014855.1 uncultured Clostridia bacterium
CTGTCCGTTGGCATGCTGTCCGGCGGTAAATTTAATCACTTCTTTTTTGTTGCGGTCATAAACGCCCTTAAATTCTTTTCCGCAGCCGATCGGCCAGTTCATGGGATAGGTTTGGATGCCCAATTCCTGTTCGATTTCTTCAAGCAGGTCGAATGGGTCACGCGCTTCCCGATCCAGTTTGTTGACAAACGTGAAAATGGGGATGTGGCGCATCACACAGACTTTAAACAGTTTTCGGGTCTGATTCTCAACACCTTTTGATGCGTCAATGACCATGACGGCGCAGTCTGCCGCCATCAGAGTTCGGTAGGTATCTTCCGAAAAGTCCTGATGTCCCGGAGTGTCCAAAATATTGATGCAGTAACCGTCATAATTAAACTGCATGACCGAGGATGTAACCGAAATACCGCGTTTTTTCTCGATTTCCATCCAGTCAGAAACCGCATGACGCGCATTTTTTTTGCCTTTTACCGAGCCCGCAAGCGAAATTGCGCCACCGTACAGCAGAAACTTTTCGGTAAGCGTTGTTTTGCCGGCGTCCGGATGGGAGATGATGGCGAAAGTTCTCCTTCGCTTAATTTCTTGGATATAGTCAGACAAGTAGATTCCTCCAACCTGAAAAGAGCCGCCCGGCAGAAACGATTTCGAAATCAGGCGGTCTTAAAACATTAACCAAATTATTTTATCATTTTTCCCGTTCCTGCGCAAGAAATCCCGCAAAATATTTCGCTTTATCGATACAATCCGTCTCTTTTGCACAAGGATTGACGGTTGGATGCACGTCCGTTTTGTGCTATACTAAAACCATTCTGCGGTGGCGATTGATTCTGCCGAAATGATTTGGAACTTATTAGGAGGATGTGCATGGGACCGATTTATTATACCGTTAAACAAATCAATGGAGATTACGCGATGCTGTTATCCGACGATGGAATCGAAAATACGGTTGCAATGGCGCTGCTTCCGCTCGAAACCGACGAAGGAATGCGGCTGAAATGGGAAAATTTTGAGTACACAGTCGAGGGTTAGACCATGAGGTTTTACGAACTGGTGTATGCGGCGGTACGCAAAATTCCAAAAGGAAAAGTTGCGTCTTATGGGCAGATTGCAATGCTCTGCCGAAACCCAAAAGCTTCTCGTGCGGTCGGCAGTGCGCTTCATCGAAATCCGTATCCCGGCTTGATTCCCTGCCATCGGGTGGTGAACCGTGACGGACGGCTTGCGCCGGGATTTGCGTTTGGCGGGCCGGATGCCCAAAAAAAGTTATTGGAAGCGGAAGGGGTACAGGTCAGCCAAGAGGGCTTTGTGGATATGAAGCGCTATGGCTGGTATGGACAATCCTATTAAAACAGCTGTCCCGTCGGGACAGCTGTTTTTTTACATACCTTTAATGATATAAGCAAAAATTGTGGGACAGTTGGGACGGTTCACAAACTGGTTGACGACCACCGTATATTGGCGGAAATCAATCGTCGGGAAGTAGCTCAGCAATGCGTCGCGTTCGGAAAAACCTGAATCTTTTCCGTAATAAATGCACATGCTGATCAGCCCCTGCGGCCGAATAAGCCGCATTGCCGCTTCGATTGCGGGAATGCTGGTTTCTGCACTGGTAAAAATCGAATGATCTCCTTTTGGAAGCCAGCCGAAATTAAATGTGACACAGTCCACGCTTTCCGGTTCGGCATACTGTTCCATATTGCTATGGCTGTCGAGGATAAGCCGCGCGTTGGACAGCCCGCGTTCTTTTAAAAGTGCGGTTGTGCTGTTTACAGCATCCTGCTGAATATCAAAGGCGAGCACCTTTCCGTTCGGCCCCGTCAGACCACATAGATAAGCGGTATCGTAGCCGCGCCCCATTGTAGCGTCGATGCAGAGTCCG
>CALLQM010000266.1 GCA_938014855.1 uncultured Clostridia bacterium
CCCGATTTTTCTTAGGCTGTTTGCCAGCAGTGCATAGCGGAAGTTATCCACCGCAATTTTTAGAATGTTATAAGACTGCGCCTGCTGAGAAATCCACTGCGCAATCAAATCCGGATGGATTTCCACGTCATCCACCAGCGTGAGGTGTCCCTCCTGCGCCCACTGCTGCCACGGTATTTTCAGCCTTGCAAGGTCGGCAGATTGCAGGCACAACCACGAATGGTTGATGTCGTACCGGGTGTCGCCCTCGCGGAAATGCAGATTGACAGATGCAAAATCCGTGACTTTGGTAAAGTCGATGCCTAATACCGCACTGCGCCCGGTTAACGGCGGGACTGGCTGATTCGTCGCCTTGATGTTGTCCCAGCTTGTGACTTCAACGTCCGCATCACCCGCCGGAATGTTCATGCGCTTGGTCATGAACGCGGACAGCGTGGCAGGATTCTTTTTCCAGTCCAGATATTCCTTTTTGATTTCTTCCTGCAAGTTTGGAAAATACCGCAGGGACGGATTTGCCTTTTCCCAATTGTTCGGGTCATGTACTTCTTTTTTGCTGTCCAATTTGCAGATAAACGGCAAAAGTCCGCCGTCCGGTTCCCCGCCGCGCAGAATGCTTTGCGACCGTTCCAGCAAATCATCCAGCGGACCGTCCCGCACATCGCCGTTTGTGGTCATGTACGTGCGTCTTGGGTGTTTCTTTTTGCCAAGTCCCGTCGTGAATACGTTGATATTCGCATAATCTTGATACTGGTGTATCTCGTTAAAAATCACCGCACCCGAACGCAGACCGTCTTTGCCTTTCGGGCTGTTGGTGCGTCCTTTGAGCATAGAGCGGGTTTTTAGGCTGATGACTTCTTCCTTGTTCCAGTAGAAAAAGCGGCGCAGTTTCTTTTGCTGGGCGGGGTTGTTTAGCACTTCCAAAAGATCCCGCAGTGGCCGCAGTGCTTGATCTTCATTGTTTGCGCAGACGTCCACGTCATAATTTTTGATGCCGTTGTAGGGAGACATCAGGCAAAAGGATTCCAATGCGATAAACCCATCTTTTCCCGCTTGCGCATGATATAAAGCTGCGTTTGGCATATATGGTGATCCATGCTTATTTGCACCATACTTTTATTGCTTGTTAACACATCGTATAGTGCTTTATAATGATCTTTTCCGCACGTTAAACACAAATTATTGATTTTATGCTGAATGTCCGCAGGCTGATCTTTAAAGTTGCGGCAGGTGAAATAAATCAGCCCTTGCTTTATGTATGGCAGGTCAACGCCCCGCATTTTTCGAAATCCTATTTACATCACCGCCTTTTAGCCCGCTATTGTGATTGTTTTTCTATTATCCCGCTAGTCCAATTTGTTTTTACAGTAATTGAAACCTTTTCACAGACAAACTTTTTTTAGCATAGTATACAGGTGCTGATACTCTAACTTATATTTAAAAATATGTTAAAAAGGTGAGCTTATGTGCAATTGCTGTTTTAATAAATATGTCAATATTCCAATTGAGCTGTATGAATCGATCAGGGGACAATATTTTATTGGATATGCCGATAACTTAAACTTCGGAAATGGTACTAGCGCATGGGCAAGATTATATAACCCATGTTGTTCAGGTGTTAATTTGCATGTAAATGTATGGACTGTAACAGATATATCGGAAGCACCTTTCCGTGCGCAGTTTTGGTTTAACGCAACTCCAACGGACGTGCCTTCTGAATCGACTATGATCACCCCTTCCAATACTACAATCTATCCACTTCCAAAACCGAAAGTAAAATTAGAATTTGCATCAAATGTTACGGAAGAACCCGTTGGTGGAATCAATGCATTTGCTCGGAATGGTGAACCGGGTACAACCTTAGTAGATACAGAAAATGGAAAACTGATTTTTCCTCCCGGAGGTTCATTTTTAGTGTTCATATCCCTAACAGAAAATCCTCCAGCTACGGGAAGAATTGCCTTTGGATGGTGGGAAGAAAGAATCCCTTGTAAACGCTAGTATTATTTTTAATGTCACGATGTCATACCATAGCAAGAAAATACTTGTAAGGAGCCAAACTTTCATTATGATAGGATGGCTCCTTTTGCCATTCCATGCATCACACACTTACAAACAGCAAATAACGGTTGCTCTGTGATTTACACACAACCCCGCTATCTTGCAAATTTCCGTATGTCTGCGTAGGCGTCATTGGTAAGCGGCACCGCCAACGCCATTTTGACATTTTGGATTGATCGATTGAGCAGTTCCGCAATTAGCCGGATAGACATACCTTCCCGATGCCATTTCTGGCAAAGATATGGGGTAAGTTCTGTAAATTTCCTGTTTTTATTGCCTTTGACCTTGTATTTCTCATTTTTACATGCACTTGAACAATATTCCGCAGTTGAGCGGCTTGCTGTAAACGACTTTCCGCATTCAATGCAGATTTTATGTATAATTGGTTTTGGCTTTTGACTTGCTGTGGAAATACGATAACTATATTTACGGCATGTAATAGAGCAAAACTTTTGATTTCCGGTAGTTCGTTTAAATTCTTTTCCACAATAGTTGCATTTCATGTTGAACATTCCCCATTAACTTGTGATTCTTTGCATTTTTAGGCAGATGCACCAGCCGGAAATATCGCTTTTTTCACGGGTGCAGAACAGATAGCGAAAGCCCGGATAAAGTTCCTCCCAGTATTCCTTGTCGCGGTAACGGTCCAATGATTTTTTAAATGATGACGGCTTGTACTTTTTATCGGCATAGGTTGAAAATGGGATAGTCAAATTCAGCGACTGAAACCAGCGGCGCTGACCATGCGGACGCTTATGTAGATTTTTGAGTTCTTCTGCATCTTCGGTGTCGCCCGCTTTGTCCGGATATTTCGTGATGTAACGCGCTAGACGTTCAATGCCGTTGTTGGCCATGCGTATTTTATCTACATTAACAAAACCTAGGGTTTTCCCTTTTTTCATGCCCTTTTTATGCCACAGACTTTCTAACTCGTCCCGACTCAATTCGCAGGAAATCAAAATGTGAAGATGGATGCGGCAGGGCTTGCCGTTTTTGTCGTAGCATTCCACCACGCCCAAGTATTTTGGTGGCGGCAGTCCTAACTTTTTACACCGCCGGACAATTCGTTTCATGTAATTACGCGCATCCCTAAGAGCATCTTCCCAAGTCAGCGGTAAATACTCGTCGTCATAGGTTGCTGTGATGTGGTAATCTTTCCAGCCAAAGTTCCCATACGCAAGGCGGATAAAATGGCGGCGTGATTGTTTGTCGTTGAGGTTCTTTTGTGCCGGTGCGGTGTCACGGTGGCGTCTGTTCCGGCGGGCAGGCGGATTGTTATTGTTCTTGTGATAGATATAAAACTCGTTGTAATCGTTCCCACAATGCACCCATTTTTCTCTAATTGTTTTTCCGATACCTAGCAATCTGCCGCCCTCCTTTCCCTTTGCTATGTGATGGGGAGTAAGGGGGACTATCCCCCTCTGTTCAGGTGTTGAAAAGATTGAAAACAAGGTTTCCAACTTTCCAACTCCTGCCCATTCACCCCCGCACCCGCAGGGGCTCTGTTATATAGAAAAATAAAAGTCATGTTTGTTTATCTCTCTTTATTGAATCCTGTTATACTGACATGGCCTAGTTATTAATACCCATTACGAGGGGCGCATGGGCATTCATATGCCCGGACTATGGCAAACGGTTTGATCCTGCTTTTCAGTAAGGATTCAAACCGTTATAATTTTAGTGAGTATCATAAATTTTTAAATATGTACGTTCGACATGATTTGACAATTTGTGCATTGTAGTTCATAATATAAATAGTAAATAAATATTTACGCTTCCCTTTTTCGCGCACAGGCGGCATCCTGTGGGCGTTTTTTCTTGTATATTCATGTTATTTTATACTTTCCGTAAAATTCTACGCTCTGTATCATGGGTAGCGTAGATGGTGTACTTGCGTTCCTTGTCGATGTGCCGCCGTAATCCGGCATTATAAATGTGGCACAGCTTTCCCCAGTTGCACATTGCGTGACACCCGGAATGCCTTTTTGTGCAATTTTCGGGGCATCTTAACACAGTTGATCACCCCCACCGCAATCATGAGTATGGCGGTGAGTTTCAACCATGCGCAAATATCCGGACTGTCGGCAGTCATGCAGATAATGCCAAGCAGTAAAAATGTGATG
>CALLQM010000267.1 GCA_938014855.1 uncultured Clostridia bacterium
AATAAAAGGTGCACAGCGTGCTCCAAACCGCTGTTTGTTTTATGCAATGGGATACACGGACGAAGAGCTGGATCGTCCGTTAATCGGTGTTGTATGTGCGCACAGCGAGATTGTTCCCGGTCATATTCATCTCGATAAGCTGGCAGAAGCGGTCAAAGCAGGTGTACGGATGGCGGGAGGAACTCCGATTCTGATCCCGTCGATCGGCGTATGCGACGGAATCGCGATGGGGCATCAGGGCATGAAGTTTTCTCTGCCTTCTCGTGAACTGATTGCGGATTCAGTTGAAACAATGGCCATGGCGCATTGTTTAGACGGTTTGGTTTTGGTTCCAAACTGCGATAAAATCGTTCCCGGTATGCTGATGGGAGCGGCTCGTCTGAATCTTCCGTCCATTATGGTCAGCGGAGGCCCCATGCTTGCCGGACGCCATAATGGCGAAGAAATCAGTCTTTCCAAGACGTTTGAGGCAGTCGGCGCAAGAAAAGCGGGACTGATCGATGATGACGAATTGGAGCAGTTTGCACAGGATTCCTGCCCGGGATGCGGTTCCTGCGCAGGCATGTACACCGCAAACAGCATGAACTGTCTGTCCGAAGCAATCGGCATGGCACTGCCCGGAAACGGTACGATTCCCGCGGTTTATTCCGCACGGACACAGCTTGCTAAAAAAGCAGGTATGCAGATCATGGAGCTTGTTAAACGCGACCTAAAACCACGTGATATTCTCACTCCAAAAGCATTCCAAAACGCTTTGGCGGTCGATATGGCGCTCGGATGCAGTACCAACAGTGTGCTCCATTTGCTGGCAATCGCCAATGAAGCGGGCGTTCCGATGGATTTAAATACCATCAATGAAGTCAGTTCCAGAACGCCGAATCTCTGTCATTTGGCACCGGCGGGTGATGACCACATTCAGGATCTTTATGAAGCAGGCGGAATCCAAGTGGTTATGGCACAGCTTGCACAAGGCGGCTTCTTGGACTCCTCTTTGATAACGGTTACCGGAAAAACCGTCGGCGAAAATGTTGCCGGCAAAGTCAACAAAAATCCGAACGTAATCCGTACTCTGGATGAGGCATACAGCAAAAACGGCGGAATTGCGGTACTTTGGGGGAACATTGCAAACGACGGCTGTGTTGTCAAACGTTCTGCCGTATCGCCGGAAATGCTCGAGCATACCGGACCCGCACGCGTGTTTGACAGCGAGGAAGATGCAATTGACGCAATCTATCGCGGAAAAATCGTTGCAGGCGATGTGGTCGTTATTCGCTATGAAGGCCCCAGAGGCGGCCCTGGAATGCGAGAAATGCTCAATCCAACCTCTGCGCTGGCAGGAATGCATTTGGATAAGCAGGTTGCGCTGATTACCGACGGACGTTTTTCCGGCGCATCACGCGGAGCATCCATCGGACATGTTTCGCCGGAAGCGGCGGCAGGCGGTGCGATCGCATACCTCAAAGAGGGGGATTTAATTCACATCGACATCCCAAACCATCAAATCAATGCAGAAGTATCAGAAGATGAATTTTCAAAACGGAAAGCCGAAATGTCCCTGAATCAGCCGAAAGCTCTCGAGGGATGGCTGAGCCGTTATGCACGTTTGGTAAGCTCAGCCAATACAGGCGCTGTTATGAAATAGACCGGAGGATTATTATGGAATTACTCAAAAGAATCAGTCGATTTGCAGGAAAATATATGGCATTTTTTGTGCTGGCGGTTGCTGCACTTGCCTTGTTTGCACCCACTTCCGTCAGCTGGATTAAAACCAGCTATATCAGCACCCTGCTGGGCATCGTTATGTTTGGAATGGGGCTTACATTACGGCTCAGCGATTTTAAAATCGTTTTCAGCCGTCCAAAAGATATCTTGCTTGGATGCTTGGCACAGTTTACGATTATGCCGTTTCTTGCATTTTTGCTGACCAAAGCCTTTCACCTGCCCGTGGAATTGGCAATCGGAGTAATCCTCGTTGGAACTTGCCCCGGCGGAACATCCTCCAACGTTATGACTTACCTTGCAAAAGGCGATGTTGCATTGTCGGTCGGAATGACTGCGGTATCAACCGTATTCGCTCCGTTTTTGACTCCACTGCTGACGTATCTTTACGCAGGTCAGCGAGTTGATGTCAATATGTTTAGCATGTTTGTTTCGATCATAAAAGTGGTCATTCTTCCAATCGCCCTGGGATTTCTCTTTAATAAGCTGTTTGGCAAACTGACGGAAAAATTGACCGAAGTGCTCCCGTTGGTATCCGTTACTGCAATTGTCGCGATTGTGGCATCGGTTGTGTCTGCCAGCTCTGCAAAAATCATGACCAGCGGATTGGTAATCGTTTTAATCGTGGTATTGCATAACATGCTTGGCTATGTCTGCGGTTATAGCATAGGAAAGCTTCTAAAAATGGACACCTCGAAATGCAATGCAGTTGCGATTGAGGTCGGCATGCAGAATTCTGGACTGGCGACATCGCTTGCCGCCACTCATTTTGCGGCAATGCCGCTTGCAACGATTCCGGGCGCAGTGTTTAGTGTATGGCACAATATTTCCGGTTCAATCGTTGCTAACCTGATGGCCGCAAATGCAGACAGAACAGGAAAAGCAAATAAAGCAGTTGGAAACCGCGCTGTTGCGGAAGGCTGACGATTCCGATTATAAAAAGACAAGGCGCTTTTGCAGAAATGCAAAAGCGCCTTGTCTTTTTTATGTTATGCTTTTCATTCTTTTCAGCATCTGATCAGGGTTTGTGCTGTAAGTAAGTGCATCGCTTTGCTCGATAATTCCTTTTTGGAATAATTCCAAAAGACTGGAATCCATCGTTCGCATTCCCTCGTTGGCGGACGAATAGATGACGGTATCGATTTGATGAACTTTTGATTCTCGAATCATATTGCGAATGGCGCTGTTGACCAGCATGATTTCAAATGCGGGCACTTCTTTGCCGTTGGTAGCCGGAACAATCTGCTGAGAAATCACCGCCTGAAGCACCATCGAAAGCTGGATACGGATCTGGTGCTGTTGGTTGGGGGGAAAGGCGTCGATGATGCGGTCAATGGTATTTGCCGCGCCGATGGTGTGCAGGGTTGAAAAAATCAGATGTCCGGTTTCAGCCGCTGTCATGGCTACATTGATTGTCTCATAATCGCGCATTTCACCAAGCAGGATAACGTCCGGCGCTTGGCGCAAAGCGGAACGCAGAGCTTTGACGTAGCTTTCGGTATCGGTCGAAATTTCACGCTGACTGACAATGCTTTTGTTGTGCCGATGCAGGTATTCCAATGGGTCCTCCAGCGTAATGACGTGGGAACTTCTGGTTCTGTTGATGCGGTCAATCATGCAGGCAAGCGTGGTCGATTTTCCGCTTCCGGCGGGGCCAGTTACCAACACAAGCCCTTTTGTTTGATCCGCAAGCTGTAGAACCGTATCGGGTATCCCGATTTTTCGCGGATCGGGCAGATCAAATGTAATAACTCGAATGACAGCCGCAAGGGAACTGCGCTGTCGGTATGCGTTTACGCGAAAACGCGAAATCCCTTTGAGGGAAAACGAAAAATCGTCGTCTCCATCCACCATAACGCGGTCGATGTTTCGGTCTCCTGCAAGTGCATAGATTGCGCGCATAAGCTGTTCCGTCTGCGCTGGCATTAAAATGTCCTGTTCGGTACGGACAATCGACCCGTTGATTTTATAGGAAACGGGCAAACCTGCAATTACAAATATGTCAGATGCGTGTCGCTGTACCGCATCCGTTAATATTTGTATCATATCCATATTGAATCTCCCTGTCTATTATTATTCGCCAGTTCAAAGTTCAAAAGGCTCCTCACCGTCCCAAACGGAAATCAAATCGTCGGATTCCCATTCCGCTGTCTGAATCACCTGCCAAGCCGTTAAAACATAACGTTTTTCCGGGCTTTCAATCGGAAATAAGGGCTGTAACGAAACCTGAAGTGCACGGTGGTCGTCTATTTCAACTTGGTATTGAATCGTGAGCTGATCGTCCTGCACGACGGCGGAAACGCCGTCCATTTCGAAAAGTGCATCCGATACCTTCTGATAATAGGCGGCAGGTTCTGTATCTTTTGGTGTTTGGTCGGCGATCTTTTTTAATGTTTCATCAATCAAAGCTAAACGGGTTTCCGCCTGAGCATCCGCCTCATAATATCGAGTAACCGACTGGGCGGCTTTTTTAGTCAGCTTATAATCTGCATTTGCGGAAACATAAGATAGTACCGAAAAGGTGACAAGGCACAGCAGAACAAAAATCATCAGGATGGAAGAACCGCCGATATTGATGCCATGGTTTTTGTTCATGTTCTTCATCCTTTCTGTGCCATGGATTGATCGTTACGTAGGACTGTATTTTTTTACTGTAATTTCGTAGATCGGCTGAGGTTCGCTGTTGTCCACAATCTTGATCTGCGAACGGTACAGTTCATCCCCTTGCGTGATTTGGATGGTCATGCGGTATGTTTCCTGTCCGCTTGATACCCGATTCCACTGCTTATCATAGCAAACGATTAACCCGTCATCGTTTTGCTGAGCATCCAGCAGGTCTGCCAAATCGCTGGGACTGCCGTCACAGCTTTTAAATGCTTCAGCCGCCGACTGCGCCTGCGTAATTGCCGCGGTTAAATCTCTGCTTTGGGTACTGGTGATATGAGCTTTTGCAAACACCTGAATGCAAATTGCGCTGGCAAAGGAGAAAAATAGGATGGCAATGATGAGTTCCATTAAAAATAAGCCGGATTTTGAGCCGTTCCGACGTTGGATTCGATTCATACTGCTCCTCCTTTCGCCATTTGATTTCTCATGCGCATCGCGGATGAACCATCTGCGAGACCGTATTTCCGTCTATATCGGTAATGGAAAATTGGTAGAGATGATCGTTTCGTTTCTCCACGGTAAACGACGGAACTTCCATAATTTGATTTCCAATGGACGGGTCGATTTCATTGCCTTTTAGAGTAAATAATTCCATCAAATTGCCGTTATGCTGATAAATCCAGGTTTCATAGACGGAACCATTATAATTCTGTGTCAGAACAAGGGCATCCGCGTTACCCAAAGAATCGATTCGAATTGCATCTGCTGTATCGTTCTGCCGCACTTTTTCACAAACATAGGACAGGGAAGTCCGAACGTTAAAATTTTGGTTCATTCCGTGTACTGTGTTTTTATAAACGTTGGCGCCAATCAGCACGACCAACAGCGAGGATGCCGCAAATACGCAGAACAAAGCCAGCGTAAACAGCAGATCCACGAGATGATGTTTCGGTTTTGTGTAAAGTTTCATTGCTTTCCTCTCCATTATGACGGTCTCAACATTAAGCGGCGGAATCGTTTGGAAGAACGGTGATATCCGGCATGATGTTCGATGCAAAACAGCGGTAATCTACGATATATTGCTGTTCATCAATTCGCAGTCCGTAATTTTGTTCCAAATAGGGAAGGTCAGGCGGATAAAACCCCTCGATGGAATAGCATTGGATGGCCGCACGTGTGACAGCCTGCCGAATACTTTTGAGCTGTTCGGATTTTGTTGTTTCGGAAACGGAACGCAGTCCACCGATAAACAGAATCAAAAGCGCTGAAAACAGCAGAACAGGCAATGCCCATTCCTTTAATAAAGGATGACTCTTTTTTGTTTTGGAAAAGCGGTTCATCATTCTTTCCTCCTAATCCTCCGTCAGCCGATGGAAGACATGATGCCCATGAGCGGCAGCATGACCGAAAGCAGAATCATTCCCACAATCACCGATAAAACCGCAACCAGTGTCGGTTCCAGCAAAGAAATGAGATGATTGATCGTTGCGTCGATTTCTTCCTCATAGCGGTCGGCAAGCTTGCGCATGACAGAATCAACCGAACCGGTTTGAAACCCGATGGAAACCATTTTTGCATTGATTCCGGAAAAGATTTCGGTCTTTTCCAAAGCTTCTGCAAACGAACTGCCTTGTGCAATGTGTTCCTTGCAATGCTCAATTTTTTCACTGATATAGCGATTATCAATCAGCTTTGCCGCCAAATCTAAAGATTGGTCGGGGTCCAGTCCGCTAGACAGCATCATCGCCATTGCGCCGGCAAATCTGCCCGCCGCAATTTTTGCATAAAGCGTTCTTGTCAGGAAAAAGCGGGACTGAAACGATGACAGTGCTTGTCTGCCGCCGCGTGTATGATTCATCACGGCAACGATGATTGCCGCGGCCGCCAGCACTGCGGTTATGACCGCAGAATAG
>CALLQM010000268.1 GCA_938014855.1 uncultured Clostridia bacterium
TTCATGGGGAATCGGTATTCCTATTTATAATTTAAATGCCAATGTCGCGTTGTCTGGAACAACTTATGGAACAGATAATAAGCAGGCAATTGCTTATAACATCATGGCCTCTACTGAAGGATACGGGGTCGACAAGAAAACCGGTTTGCCAAGTACAACTTCAATTATATTGATTGATGGTCAGGACGGTGTACAGGGTGAAGCTGTTAACTATTATGCAGGCTTTAGAAATATCGATGCTTTAATTAAATCTGAAGGGATTATTGGCTATGAAGATGAAGGGATTTATATTCGTGCCGATAAATTACTGATTGCAGCAAAAGCAGAGCTCGCAATGGGGCAATTACCAGGATCTAAATATAACTGTAGCACTGCATCAGTCAGTAAATGCGGAGGCTATGTGCCTCACGATAATTTTTCTAAACGTGATGATGTACTGACCAATATTGCCTTTAAGCTCGATGGAAATGGTGAGCTTCTGATTATTCCTGGGGTAGATCCAACCGCAAGTTCACCAGATACCAACTTTTTGTCATTTGATGCAAACTTTAAATTTAGGCCACTCACATCAGAAGAAAGTGCAGATAAAGCTAATCTGGGTAGCTACTTTAGTATCTCCAATGAAGATATTGATTTAACAACAGGAGCATTAAACGTTTCTTCGATCAACTTTAACCGGATGGAAGGTCATTTGGGTGTTAATGGGAAAGTTCGTGTCAGTGCTGATACCGTAACGTTGGGTAACATCCGGACAAATGAAACAAATTGAGCAGAATGCTGTTGCATGCGGGCTGTCTATGGAACGCCTCATGGAAAACGCTGGCAGCGCTGTGGAAATGACTATACGCAGAGAGTTTGAAGTGGAGGGTCGCTATGTCACGATTTTCTGTGGACGGGGCAATAATGGCGGCGATGGATTTGTGGTGGCGAGGCGCCTGTGTCAGGCGGGGGCGAATGTCGCCGTCGTTTTAACCGACGGTGCGCCGCGTACCGAGCAGGCAAAGGCCATGTATGAAATGATCCGCATGATGGATATTGCAATTTCAGAATATGGGGTGGATCCACATTATTTTGCGGAAAGGCTGTCCAAAACGGATCTGCTGGTGGATGCGATCTATGGCACAGGCTTTCATGGCGAATTGGATGACCGGCATCGGGATATCTGCCGGCTGCTCAACGGGATCGATGTCAATACGATCTCTTTGGATATCCCCAGCGGTATCACCTGCAATACCGGGTTTGCAGACAGCTGTGCGGTTCGGGCGCAGCTGACGGTGCCATTTGACAACGCAAAACCCGCCTGTGCGTTCCCCTGTGCCTCAGAATACTGCCGAAAAGTAATTGTGGCCGATATTGGAATCCCGGAGGAAGCGCACCACGAGATTGTTTCCGAATTTACGCGTGTGGATTCGGACTATGTATTTGGCATGCTGCCAAGACGCCGCCGGCGTACACATAAGGGCGATTATGGCAAACTGCTGAATATTGCCGGTTCCGAAAATTATATGGGTGCCGCAATTCTTTCCTCCCTGGCCGGTATGCGTACTGGAGCGGGATATGTGACATTAGCTTCCACTGGGGAAGTCTGCCGTACAGCTTTGCCCGAACTTTTGGAGTGTGTCATGATGCCGCTGAAAGCATCCAAGACCGGTGCGATTTCGTATGATTCGATGCCGGAGATTCTTTCCGCGGTCCAGCGGAGCACGGCGGTTTTGGTGGGGAATGGCCTCGGCGTTTCCGATGACGCCTGCCGCATCGTCTACGATCTTGTACGCGAGACAAAATGCCCTTTGGTAGTGGACGCGGATGGCATAAACGTTCTTTCCAAGAATATAGATATATTGAAGCAAGCAGGCGGTCCGGTGGTATTAACACCACATCTAATGGAACTCTCCAGACTGACCGGCGCAGCGATTGAGGAGCTAAAACAGGACGCGCTGACAGTCGGACGCACATTTGCAAAGAAATATGGCATAACGCTGGTGATAAAAGACGCATATACCAATACGGCATGTGCAGATGGGCAAGTTCTGATCAATACCACCGGCAACGCCGGGCTTGCGAAAGCGGGAAGCGGGGATGTCCTTGCCGGAATGATCGGAGCGCTGGCCGCTCAAGGTGTTTCGCCGGAGATCGCTGCGGCCTGTG
>CALLQM010000269.1 GCA_938014855.1 uncultured Clostridia bacterium
GAGTAAATAGATTTGGATAAAGAGCAGAAACTTGCCCGGTAGTCATTCCATTTATAGGAATTGTTTCTGCAAGTACATTTACAAGTATCATTGCCAAAAATGAAATTATGACCGATAATCGAATGCCGGTTTTTAAGTTTTTCACTCTATACCCTCCTTAAAATCTATCAGAAAAGGTCTGCCTTTTTCTGCATTATACATGTAAATATTTTCTTGTCAAGCAAATTTTAGCGATTGTTTTGTATAAATTCGTACAGTATTTTTGCATCAATTCACATTTATGTGGCATTATAATAAAAATATTTGCAAATTGTCTTGTTTATATACTGTTTTTGTGTATAATAAACTTAATAGTAAAATTTTAACTGGAGGTATCACAAATGGCATTAGTACATTTTAATACGGATACATTTGAATCCGGTGTTGAAAATTCCAAAGGGTTGGTACTAGTTGATTTTTGGGCTCAATGGTGTGGACCCTGCAAAATGTTAGGCCCTGTTATTGATGAACTTGCAAACGATTACGAAGGAAAAGCAGTCGTAGGTAAAGTAGATATTGATGAATATCAAGATCTTGCCGCAAAATATGGTGTAATGTCCATTCCGACGCTTGTATTGTTTAAGGATGGAAAAGAAGTCAACCGTATCGTTGGGTTACAGCCAAAACAAAAAATCGCACAAATAATTGATAACGCATAAACGAAGTTTTGAGCGCAGACGCCTATAAAATTTGGTGTTTGCGCTTTTTTGGATTTTCGATTTAGTTACGGGAACAATAATGGAAGGAATTTCGTCATTACAGTATCAATATTGGTAAGCAAAAGAAACTTTTTTAATGAAAAGAAATGTGGGTGATGGGTATGGTCGTTGTTACAGCAGCACCAACCGATAAAAAGTTAAGTGCCATATTGAAAAAAAGCTCAAACGGTGCGCTTTCCATTTTAAACGCTCAAACACAGCAGGCGTCTTTTTATGGCAAGATCCCTGATTTAATTTTTGTTACAGAAAATGAATTTAAACATATTGAATGTGATTATGCAATTTTTCTTGTACGTTCAAAAAATTGCATACCGGAAACGTTTCACTGCAAAAACGCAATTGCGGTTGTAAACAGCAGTGACCGAAATCTGCTTGAAATGGTTGCACAGCGCCGCATTAAAGCGCTCACCTGTGGTCTTTCCAGCGTTGATACCTTAACCTTGTCTTCTTTAACTTCTGACAGCGCGGTCATTTCTCTTCAGCGTCAAGTGCAAGCATTTGATGGTAGTACAGTGGAGCCGTTTGAATTGCCTGTTTCGTTTACTTCCCACTTTGAGCCGTTCTCGCTGTTATATTGTGCGGCAGTTTTCTGTCTTTTAGGAAAAGATAATCCATTGTCCGGCTGTGGGCTATGGAAACTGTAACGTCTATTCGTACACTTTATATATACGCAATCTGATCAATGTTTATTAAATTATTTATCATTCCTCATTTTCTAAAGTTTGACATAGCGAATTTTGGATTTTTACGTAGTATTTTACAGTGATAATCATATATACGGCGCTAATACTATTATTGCAAACGCAAAACAAAGTTATCTAAAAAAGAATGAAAAATGAAGGAGAGAAATAATTTATGTCTATCGTTCCAGAAGCTAAAGATGCACTCAATAAGTTTAAGATGGAAGCTGCCAATGAAGTTGGCGTTAACCTGAAACAGGGTTACAATGGCGACCTTACTTCCAGACAGGCTGGTTCTGTCGGTGGCCAAATGGTCAAAAAGATGATCCAGGCCTATGAAAGCTCAATGAAATAAATTCCGGATGGAATAAATAAACGGACAGGCAATTGCCTGTCCGTTTATTTTATCGATTTTGTGCTAGACGCTTTACCAGTTCATCGTCCGGCTCAACAATTGCCGTTTGATAAGGTTCATAAAGCACCAAGCCCGGTTTTCCGGAAGGATGTTTCCATACATTTCGAATCTCAGTATAATCCACCGGAACCTTGCCGGATTCACGCGCTTTGCTATGATATGCGGCAATAATACACGCTTGTTCCAACGTCTTATTTGGAACTTCTCTGCCTTCTGTAACCACAACAACATGCGAACCAGGTATTTTTTGGGTGTGGAACCAAATATCCTTTTTACGGCTGTCTTTCAGAGTAAGCCGATCGTTTTGAATATTGTTTCTTCCACATAAAATTGTAAAATCATCATCTGACAAGTAACGCAATGGAGGAAGTTTTTCCGTTTTCATTCCGCGCTTTGTAGATTTTTTAATATATCCGCCAGCCGCAAGCTCTGTTCGAATTTCAGTTAATTCACGATCGAGTGAGGCTCGGGTAAGTTCATCAAATACGCTTTCAAAATATTGAAGTTCCGCTTCCCCTTGCTCAATTAGAGCACGTAGTTTTTTCTCTGCAGTATCTTCTTTGCGGTATTTGGCATAATATCGCTGTGCATTTTGAGAAGGAGTCAATCTTGGATCCAATTTGATTTCGACAACAGGACTGTCTTCTTCATAAAAGTTTTCAAGCGAGACGGATTTCATCCCTTTTTCCATACGATACAAATTGGAATTAAGCAAATCACCACAAATCTTAAGCCAGCCGCGTTGTGAAGATGTTTTTAGTTCTTCACGCTGTGCCACCAGTTTTCGAGATGTGCGCTCTTCCAACGTTACAAGCAGTTTTAACAAATCCGCACTGCGTTGGTGCATGCGGTCGATTCGATCTCGTTCACTGTAAAAATGATCCAGCATCTCACTATACGTTTCATAAGCTCGGCAAACCAAAGTATGCCCATATTGTTCGATATCCAAAAATGAAAAATCTTTTGGTTTACCGGCCGCATCAACAAGCATCGTTGGATGCGTTTTGTATTCTGTCAATTGGTCAATTAGCTGTGACAGAAAAAACTTAAGACGCACAATATGTTCTTCCGTTAGTTTGGAAACGAAGTGTTCCTCGCCCCGAACCGCGTGATGTGCAATTTCACGGCATACCAGCGGGGATATTCCCTCCAATGCTTTCAGCAAAGCCTTGGACAGTTCTACATCCGGTCCCGCTTGAATACGCTCTATAATTTGCGACGGAGCTGCATTCATAAGAC